>CAYWIN010000135.1:659-5626 GCA_964458365.1 uncultured Propionibacteriaceae bacterium | reverse complement strand
CACCCCGAAGGCTTCACAAATCCGGGCGACCTCGTTGGCGAACCCGAACTGGACATCTCGATAGGTGTTGTCCACAAGCTTCAGAATCTCTGCTGCTTCGGGACTTTCCAGCTGGATGACCGACTGGGTCAACCGGCCGAAGATTGCTGCGGCTCGATCGGCCACGTCGCGATCATCGGCTCCGACGATCTGAGGAAGCTCTCGCAGTTCGGCCAGCGCCCGCCCCTCAAGGGTGCGTTCGGGACACATGGCGACTCCGAAACGCCGACCGGTGCGGGCCAGGATCGGCTGCACGACGTTCCGCGTCGTTCCCACCTTTACCGTCGACCGCAAGATCACCAAGGCGTCGTCGGTGAGGTTCGCCGCAACCTCACTGGTCGCCGCTTCGATCATGTCCAAACGCGCCAACCCGTCCGGCCCCAGCGGCGTGCCCACGGTAATGATGTAGGTGCCACAAACAACGTCGGGTGTCAGGCTCTGACGGGCGGTGAACTGCTGACTCGTGATCACTCGACTCAAGGCCTGCGGCAGGCCTGATTCGCTGAAATGCGGAACCCCTTGATTCGTGAGGTCCACAACCTCGGGGCGCTTCTCGACACCCAAGACCCGGTATCCGACTTCGGCCAAGACCGTCGCCAAAGTCAACCCGACGAAGCCCAATCCGATCACTCCGACGTCAAAGCTCTCCACTTGACGTTCGTTTGCTGACTCGGCCAACTCATCCCCCGAACAGTTGCATATTTGCGCCCCCATGGCGCCCCGTCACGGTCACTCAGGCTATCGCACCGCTTCGCGGACAGGCGCAGGGCCCCTCAGCGTCCGGTAGCGTCTTCCCATGCCGAAAATCGCGCCGTTTCGTGCCCTTCGCTACTCCCCCAACATTGACCTCCAGTCGGTCATCGCTCCGCCCTACGATGTGCTTTCCGCCAGCGACGTCGCCGAGCTCGCCCACCGGGATGGCCACAACATCGTCCACGTTGACGTACCGACAACGGGAGAGGACCGCTACCAGCGGGCGGCACAAACCCTGACCCAGTGGCTTGCCGCAGGCGTGATGGTGAACGACGACGAGCCCTCGTACACCATCTATCGGATGCGTTTCACCGACGCCACCGGGGCTGAACGGGCGATCGCCGGGGTTTTGGCCGGACTTGAGGTTGTCGATCAGGACGCTGGCGGCGTGCTGCCTCACGAGCGAACCACACCCAAGGCGGTCACCGATCGGCTCGATCTCACCCGCGCAACTGCCACGAACACCTCACCGGTGTGGGGATTGTCGCTGGCGGAAGGTCTGAGCGCGGCTTTAGCTGAGCCGGGCGAGATGTGGGGACAGATGGAGGCCGATGGCGTCACGCATTCTGTTGAACGCATCACCGATCCAGAACGCATCGCCCGGATTACCGCCATTGTGGCAACCGACGATGTGTTGATCGCCGATGGTCACCATCGCTATTCCATTTCGCGCACCTACCGCGATCAGGTGCGGCAGGCCACCGGGCGCACCGACACCGAGGCCGAATACACCTTGGCCTTCCTCAATGAGCTTGTCGCCGACCAGCTCAGCATCGAGGCGATTCACCGGGTCTATCGCGGCTGCAGCGTCGAACAGCTTCGCAACGACCTCGCCGAGTGCTTCACCTTCGCTCCGGCGGAAACACCTGGTCCACAACTTCTGGCCGACATGGTTTCTTTGGGACGCTTAGTGTTGCTGGCCCCGGACGGCACTGCCACCTGGCTGATTCCCCGACCGGGCGTATTCGACCACGTCCGCGCGCTGGATGGCGCCTATCTGGAGCACGCCCTGGCGGGTTCAGCCGCCGAAGTGAGCTACCAGCATGGCTGGGAAGAAACGGCGGACCTCGTCACAAACGGTGACGCCGCAGCCGCAATCTTGATTCGACCCACGTCCTTGGATGAAATCCGTCGCACCGCGCGAGAAGGGCTGCTTATGCCGCCGAAATCGACCTTCTTCGTGCCTAAATTGCGTACCGGATTCGTCTTGCGACCCACAGCAAGCCTGCGGTGAGCCCGGTCCGACCAGAAAGGCGTGGGGATATCCCCACGTGGGTGACCCTCGTCACCACGGGGCATGACACGATTCTCTCAGTTGGGTAGTCATTCCGCGGACTCCATGACGTCATTCTGGGTAGTGGGTGCCTGGACCACCGGTCCAGGCACCCACTCCTGTGTTCGGGCCAAACAATCCAGAACGTCTGCAATACCAGGGCCGAAACTGCGGCACACAGCCACGCATCGCCCCTTGATAAGACAAATAGCGGGTCGATGAGCAATCCCAAAAAAGGGCTAGCCAGCACTCCCGCAAAGGCCCCACAATCTGTACCCTGTGCGATGATCCAACCACCGTCGAGGAGTGACATGTCGCGTATCGCGAGTGCGGAATTCCGCAGCAAAGTCTGCAGTGCGGAAGACGCAGCAAAGTTAATCAAGAACGGCATGAACGTCGGGTTCTCTGGGTTCACCGGCGCCGGCTACCCCAAAGCGGTACCCGGCGCGATCGCTGCGATCGCCAAAGAGGCACACGCGCGCGGTGAGGAATTTCGTATCGGAGTGCTGACTGGCGCATCCACCGCCCCAGAAATGGACGGCGTGCTCGCTGAAGCCGACGCCGTCGCATACCGAATGCCGTACCAATCCGACCCGATCATGCGAAACAAGATCAATGCAGGCTCGGCCGACTACCAAGACATCCACCTGTCACACTCCGGCCCACAGGCCTGGGCAGGATTCTTGGGCAAGCTCGACGTCGCCTTGATTGAGGTGACCGCAATCACCGCCGACGGCGAGCTGGTGCCGTCGTCGTCGATGGGCAACAACACCACCTGGCTGGCAGCCGCCGACAAGGTGATCTTGGAGGTGAACTCCTGGCAGAGCATTGACCTGACCGGCATGCACGATGTGTACACAGGCAGCGCCCTCCCACCCAACCGCAAGCCCATCCCGATCCTGGCCTCCGGCGATCGCATCGGTGGCACCACGATCAAGGTCGATCCGTCCAAGGTCGTTGCGGTGGTGGAAACCGACTCCGAAGACCGCAACACCCCGTTCAAGCCGCTGGATGAAGAATCCCGACTGATCGCCGGCCATTTGCTGGACTTCCTGGCCAATGAGGTGAAGCAGGGGCGTCTGCCCAAAAACCTGCTGCCTCTCCAGTCGGGCGTCGGCAATATCGCCAATGCCGTGCTGGCTGGCCTGCTGGAGGGCCCCTTCGAAAACCTCACCAGCTACACCGAGGTAATCCAAGACGGCATGGTCGACCTGCTGGACTCAGGCAAGATGACGGTCGCCTCGGCTACTGCGTTCTCGCTCAGCCCCGAGTACGCAACCAAGATGAATGACAACGCGGCCCACTATCGCGACAAGATCATCCTGCGGGCTCAGGACATCTCCAACAACCCCGAAGTGATTCGTCGCCTCGGTGTGATCTCCACCAATGGATTGATCGAAGCCGACATCTACGGCAACGTGAACTCCACCCACATCATGGGTTCGAAGATGCAAAACGGCATCGGCGGCTCCGGAGACTTCACCCGCAACGCCTACATTTCAACCTTCGTGACACCGTCGACGGCAAAGGGTGGCGCCATTTCGGCCATCGTGCCGATGGTCTCCCATCACGACCACACCGAGCATGACGTGATGGTTGTGATCACCGAACAGGGTTTGGCAGACCTGCGTGGGCTCGCCCCGGCCAAGCGGGCCAAGGTCATCATCGACAACTGCGCCCACCCTGACTACAAGGCCCAGCTGGAGGAGTACGTCGCTCAGGCAGCCAAAGCCACCAACAGTGAGCACACCCCGCACGACCTCAACAAGGCGCTCAGCTGGCATGCACGCTTCCTCGAGACTGGATCGATGAAGGGCTGATCGAGAGCGTTAATCGACGGCTGAGGGCCACCTTCGTTATTCGAAGGTGGCCCTCAGCACATCAGGCAGTCTCTTTTCGCATCTCCGGCCAGGATTGAGTGCAGTTCGTCCACCGTCTCGACCACGAAGTCCGGGCCAGCAGCCACCAAAGCTTCCCGGCGACCAGCACCCCAACACACCCCGACCGAGCGCATCCCGGCCGCGTGGGCCGCAGCAATGTCAACAACCGCGTCCCCCACGTAGATGGCTTCCTCCGGGCGTCCTCCCAGACGCTCCACAGCGAGCAGGAGCGGCTCGGGCGCGGGCTTGTGCTGGAGGGTGTCTTCGGCGGCCACGGTCAGCGGAATCAGTGACGTCAGTCCCGCAGCAGACAGCGTCAGCTCCGCCGATTTCCGACGCTTTGACGTCGCGACCCCGAGCCGGACTTGATCGGACCTCAAATCGGACAACAAATCATCGATACCGGGATACCGCTCCAAGAGGCGGGACAAGCTGGCCAGATTGAAGTCCACATAGGACTCCATCAATGCATCGGCATGCTCTGGGAAGTTGGTCGAAAACGTGTCCTTGAGGGTCTCCCCGATCCAGCCACGGGCCTGTTCAGGGTCTGCACGAACTCCGAGAACCTCGCTCATCGCGTGATCGTAGGAGGCGATAATGAGAGGAATGGTGTTGGCGAGAGTTCCGTCGAGATCAAAGACCACAGTTCGCCATCCGGGTGAAGACATGATGCCGAGCATAGCTATCCCGATAAGGAGCGTGACGTGATCACGAACCGTCCCCGCGGACGTCGTCCCGGTCACAGCGACACCCGCAATCAGATACTGCACTCCGCCTTGGTCCTCTTCTCCGATCTCGGATATCAGAAGGTTTCGCTGCGGGCAATCGCCCGTCATGCCCAGGTCGATGCAGCGCTGGTTCACCATTTTTTCGACAGCAAGGCGGACCTTTTCTCAGAAGCGGTCGTCGATGTGCCGCTGCCCGAACCGGACGCTCTCGTTCGCCGGATTGTCGACGGCGACGCCGACCATGTTGGCGACCGGGCCGCCGAGGTCCTTTTCGAAATCTGGGCACTTCCCGGT
>CAYWIN010000135.1:0-649 GCA_964458365.1 uncultured Propionibacteriaceae bacterium | reverse complement strand
TTTCGTCGCCATGTTGCGCGCCGCGGCCAATGAGCCAGGCCACCAACGCCCATTCAGCGAATACCTGGCCTTCGAGTTGTACGGCAAAGTGGCTGAAGCGCTGGGGCACAGCAACGCCCGGGAACGGGGCCAGCTCACGGTGACCTTGGTGATCGGTTTCCTGATGGGACGCGACGTGATGCAGCTTCCTGCCTTAGCAGCAGGAACCCGATCGCACACCAAAGGCGCTCTCGGCCGAGCTATGCAGGTATACCTCGCTGAGTCCTGGTGACCTATGCTGGCCGGAAATGACCGGTCACGGAGGTGCCATGGAGCAAACACGAACTGACGCTTCGCCCACCCCGATCGAGAGCTGGCCTGCCCCAGTCGAGGATGCGGCGGCAGCCCTTCAGCCACGCACAGGCGAACCCCGACGCCCGGCAACCATCGTCGCGGCGAGCATCACCAGCCTCGCGGGGATGGTCATCGCCATATTCGGCCTGCTGTGGAGCTACTGGACGGCCGTGGGCAGCTTCTCTCAGGCCAGCCCGCTCTTTTCCTGGTTCGCCACGCCAGAAGTCGGCATTGAAGTGATCCTCGCTGTCGTCTTGACCCTGGTCGTCTTGGCGGTCGTGGTCCTGATGGGCATCACCGGCTACTACGCCTGGTG
>CAYWIN010000134.1:0-5690 GCA_964458365.1 uncultured Propionibacteriaceae bacterium | reverse complement strand
GAGCCCCCCGGCTGAGTTCCTCAGCCAGTTCGACGACACCCTTACCGTCGCCCTTCTTCGTCCCCCCAATCCGCGGCGCCACGATAAACACCTGGCGGCTGGCATCCACCTCCTCCCGGACGCGCTGCCACGCGCGCTCCACCCATGCCGGACGCCGACCGGCATCGACCACGACCGTCGAAACCTCCGACCGGCCCGCCGGGATTTCGGCCAATGTGGAAACCTCCAAGTCCCCGAAGATCGTCATGGCCACTGACCGAGGGATCGGGGTGGCAGTCAGCACCAACAGATGGGGCTGCGCGTTGGCCTTCGCCGACAGGGCTGCGCGTTGTTCCACCCCAAAGCGATGCTGCTCATCGATGACCACCAGGCCGAGCTCAGCAAACTGCACCTTGTCAGCGAGCAACGCATGGGTTCCGATGACGATTCCTGCTTCGCCGCTCGCCGCACGCAGCAGGGCGGATCGTTTCGCCGCTGCGGACATGGAACCGGTCAGCAGGACCACATCGGTGGCGTGGTCAGGGCTACCCAGCAGTGTCCCGGCACCTAGATCCCCCATCAGCCGGGTAATCGTTTGGTAGTGCTGAGAGGCCAGGACTTCGGTGGGTGCCAACAAGGCTGCCTGTCCCCCACCGTCAACGACCGCCAACATCGCACGCAATGCCACCACCGTCTTGCCCGAACCGACCTCGCCTTGCAAAAGCCGCTGCATGGGATGGCTGGCGGACAAGCCATCGAAGATCTGTTCACTCACCGCGCGCTGTCCATCGGTCAGCGCGAACGGCAGACGCGCATCGAAGGCGGCCAGGAGCCCGTCATCGCGACGCGGCCAAGGCCGGGCGAAATGCTGGGCCGAATCCGCACGACGGTAGGCCATCGTCAGCTGTGTGGCCATCGCTTCATCAAAGATCAGACGGGCAGCACCGGCGGCAGCTTTAGTCCGGTTCACGGGTTGGTGAACGGCAGCGAAAGCATCGCTGAGCTCCATGACCTGGGCTTGGGTTCGCAACCATTCCGGCCACGGATCGTCCATGCCGCCAACCGATGGCAACACCAGGCGGGCACATTCAGCGATCTTCCAGGTGGGGAGCTTCGCAGAAGCCGGATACATGCCCACCAGTCCATGGCTGGACAGTTCGGCCACCCGCTGCTTCTCCTCGGAAGCCGCAACAATCCGACCGGTGGAATCCATCATCACAAAGACCGGATGGCTCATCTGAAGTTGGTCCCGAAAGCTGCCGACCTTGCCCACAAAAAGTCCCACTTCGCCAGCACGCAACTGCCTATCCCACCAATCCAACAAGTGGGGTTTCCCAAAGAAGGTGGCGCTAAGGCGTCCCTGCCCATCGGTCAACGTGACTTCCAGGCGTCCCGGGCGAGCCGCAGCGCCGGCACGGGCATGTGATTCATGGCGGGCAATATTTGCCACGCGGGCGGTAATCGCGACCAGATCGCCGGGCACCAAAGTGCTCAAATCACTCAGCTCGGTACCGGACAGATAGCGGCGCGGCAAGTGTGTGAGGAGATCGCCCACGGTGTGAATCCGCAACGCGGCGAACTCCTTGGCGGTGCGTTCACCCAAGATTTCAGCCAGGGGGCGGTTGAGCTGGGCGTACATCGGCGTCCGCCAGCCTCCGATCGATGCCTGCTCCACGACTCATCAGCCTAAGGGTCTCAGCCGACATGCAGACACGCGGACACAAAAAGAGACCCGCACCAGGCGGGCCTCTTTCGGGACAAGGTCAGCGAGTGACCCGACCCGCCTTCAGGCAGGAAGTGCACACATTAAGACGCTTCGGGGTGCCCTCAACCACAGCGCGCACGCGCTGGATGTTCGGATTCCAACGCCGATTGGTCTTCTTCTTCGACCAGGGCACGTTGTGACCGAAGCCGGGACCCTTGCCACAGACATCACAGACAGCAGCCACTGGATTACTCCTTGTTTTCTCGCAAATCCGTGCGCCCTACGACGCACGCGAAAAGACCCCACATCGGGGACCCGGCAACGATACCTGAACTCCCCGGGAGGGCGCGAATCGAGTTTGCGTCAGGACGCAACCACGATCGGCAGGATCACTGGGCGCCGACGGAAGTTGGTGTTCACCCAACGTCCGATGGTGCGACGGACCAACTGCTGCACCTGGTAAGTGTCCTCAACACCATCAGCCAGTGCGCGCTCGATCACCGAAATGAGTTCCGGGCGAACCTGATCGAAAACCGAGTCGTCCTCGGTGAAACCCCGGGCGTGAATGTCAGGTCCGCTGACCAGGCGCTGGGATCGGAAACTCACCACAGTGACCACCGAGATGATTCCCTCCTCGCCAAGGATCTTACGATCGCTGAGCTCGGTGTCGGACACCTCCCCCTCAGTGAGGCCGTCAACAAAGATGTAGCCACAATCGAGCTGGCCCACGACGCGTGCCGGGCCCCCTTGGGGAAGGTCAAGCACCGCGCCATCCTCAACGGGAAAGACTTGGGAGCGGGGCACGCCGGTTGCCACGGCAAGCTCAGCATTTGCAATCAGGTGACGCACTTCGCCATGCACTGGCATGACGTTTTTCGGAGTGAGCACGTTGTAGCAGTACAGCAACTCGCCAGCGCTGGCATGGCCCGACACGTGAACCATGGCATTGCCCCGATGCACCACCGTGACGCCATTTCGGCTCAACCCGTTGATCACGCGATAGACAGAATTCTCGTTGCCCGGAATGAGCGATGACGCCAAGAGCACGACATCGCCGGGGCCCGCAGTGATCACCGGATGCTCGTGATTCGAGATGCGCGACAGCGCACTCAATGGCTCACCCTGCGACCCGGTGGAGATGATGACCACCTTGTCGTCGGGGTATTGGTCAATCTGTTTGAGGTCAATCAGTGTGTCTGCAGGGACCTTCAAGAACCCCAGCTCGCGAGCCACCGTCATATTGCGCAGCATGGATCGGCCGACATAGACGACCTTGCGGTCATGCTGCACGGCAAGATCCATCACCTGCTGCACCCGGTGAACATGCGACGCGAAACAAGCCACGATGAGCTTCTGCTTCGCCTGAGCAAAGACCCGACTCAACGCAGGCTCGATCTCGCGTTCATGCGGAGTGAAACCTGGCGTCTCCGCATTCGTTGAGTCCGGCATGAAAAGATCCACGCCCTCCTCACCGAGCCGGGCAAAGCCCCGCAGGTCGGTGAGCCGGTGGTCCAACGGCAGCTGGTCCATTTTGAAATCGCCGGTGTGTAGGACCGTTCCGGCCTTCGTTCGAATCGCTACGGCCAGCGCATCCGGGATCGAATGGTTGACGGCCAAGAACTCAAGATCGAATTCACCAACAGTGATGCGGTCTCCTTCGCACACCTCGTGCAGGGCGGTGTCCCGCAGCCGATGCTCGCGAAGCTTCTCGCGAACCAAGGCCAAGGTCAGCTTCGAACCGAAAACCGGAATGTCGGCACGCCGACGCAGCAGGTAAGGGACGGCGCCAATGTGGTCTTCATGCCCATGGGTAAGCACCAATGCCTGCACCTCATCGAGCCGATCCTCGACCAGGTGCAGCCCCGGGAGGATCAGGTCGACGCCGGGGTGTTCCTCGGAAGGAAAGAGCACCCCGCAATCGATGAACATCAATTCGCCGTTGATTTCGTAGGAACTCATGTTCCGCCCGATATCGCCATGACCGCCCAGCGGGGTGACGCGGAGGGTATCGGGACGAAGAGTGGGTGGGGTTCTCAAGCTTTCTCGCACCCGGCCAACCTATCGCGCCCGCTGGTGGGCGAAGGCCCGAAAGCGGTAGGCACTGTCCACGAATAGGTAGCATGACCCAGGTGATCGCTGACTCCGTGCGACTCGCCCTTCCCGGCGAAGCCACCGCTATTGCCACCATTCAACGACGGTCCTGGAATGGCCAGTCCACCGAGACCTCTGATCACCTTCTGGCCGAAATCAATCTCGAACAGATGGTCGAGAGCTGGCAGGCCGCGATTTCGCGTCCACCATTGGCGCAATACCGGGTCTTGGTCGCTGTCGGCGATCAACGGATCGTCGGGTTTGCCGCCATCGGCCCCAGCGACGATCCGGACGCCGACGCCAGCGCCGACGCGCTCGTCGCCGAGTTTGTGATCGATCCCGCTGCACAACGCCGCGGACACGTATCGCGGCTGCTCAATGCCGTGGTCGACACCTTGGTGGCCGATGGGTTCACTCGAGCCACCTGGTGGATCCCCGCCACCAATGATGTGCTGAGAGCTTTCCTCACTGAAGCAGGTTGGGCCGCGGACGGCGCCCACCTCGAAGTCGCTGCCGAAGAAGACGGACCCCACCTGAAGCTGATCCGCCTGCACACGGCAATCTGAGCCGAACCGTCACGACAGCGGATCGGCCAAGCTGAGTTCCCACACCGCCAGGCCATGGACACCAAACTGTGCCGCGAGCTGCTTGCGCGCAGCCAGAGTGTCGCGATCCGACCACCACAACACCGTCCGATCAGGCAACGTGGCTGTCCACTCCTGCTGAGCGGCGTCGAACCGAGCCCGGTCTCCCGCCAGTGCGCGAGCCTTGGCCACGCTGAGCGAGTTCCCCGCGCTGCCATTTCCCGGCCAGCGGTATCCGTACTGGGCTACCCCGAGATCGATCTTTGCCCGCGGCACCTTGGCACGAATGAAGGCTGTCAATACTTTGCGCACCCACGGAGTGCCGCCCACCGGACCGGCCGAACTCCACCCAGGGCCATGCTCGTCGTAGGCCATCAACACGAAACGGCTAATCAGCGGGCGTAACTTCGCCAGCTGATAGCCGCCGGCCCGATAGCCGCCGACGCTGGAGCTGGACATCACCGCGATCGAGATCTGTTTGCTCCGCGGCAGGGCCTTGCGCAGTTTCTTCACAAAGGCGGTCAATCCGGGCCCATCGCTCTTCCTCATCGACTCCAGATCGATTTGGACGCCGTCGAAGTGCGCCTTTTTCACCCGAGCCGCCAAGGCTTTGGCGACCGCCGCCCGGTGCCGAGAACTCCGCAGTAAGCGCCTCGCGATCGCTGGGGAGAAATCGCCCAAGGCCTCGGAATAGTTCGACAGCAACAGCTCCGCCTTCTTGCCGTTGCGGTGGGCAACGGCGATGGCGCGAGCTGAGATACCGGGAGTGGCGGTGAGCCCGCCGCCAGACGTGGTCAGGCTCACCCCGTCGATACCGACAATGCTGATCGCGGCGATGCTCTTCTGCAGGTGACCGACTGCGGCGCCACCGTCCATGAGATAGCCCTCGACGGGCAACCGGACCGACAGTGGGGCAATCGTCTGAGGCGGGGCGATCTGCTGCGGTGTCGCCGCCGTCAGCGAACCAGCGACCAGCGCAATCTGCACTGTAGCGACAAGGAGTTTGATCATGATGACCCCCACCTCGATAACGTTTTGAGGCTAGCAGGGCATCAGCCGCCGTGCCGCTAAATGCCCAGGAGCGAATCGATCCCCACACTCAGCCCAGCCGGTAGCCCCGCCACTCCACGAACAGCAGCCAGCACGCCGGGCATGAACCCGATGCGATCGAGGGAGTCGTGGCGGATGGTCAGCGTCTCGCCGGCCGACCCAAAGAGCACCTCCTGATGCGCCACCAGCCCGCGCAACCGAATGCCGTGAACGTGGATGCCCTCCACCTCGGCGCCCCGGGCGCCCTCCAGGCCCGTGTCGGTGGCGTCAGGGATCGGACC
>CAYWIN010000133.1:0-5817 GCA_964458365.1 uncultured Propionibacteriaceae bacterium | reverse complement strand
AACATGTTGATGGCCCGATGCCTGGGCCGCGCTACAACATCGCGCCAACCATGGATATCGCGGCAGTGGTCGGCGTCCGGGATGTGTCGGCGCCGGTTCGCCATCTGCGTTCGTTTCGCTGGGGCCTGGTGCCGTCCTGGGCGACCGATCCCCGCCGCGGCGCGCGTTTGATCAACGCCCGAGCTGAGACTGTGGCGCAGAAGCCGTCTTTCCGGTCGGCTTTTTCCCGGCGGCGTTGTCTGATTCCGGCACTGGGCTATTACGAATGGTCGCCGGCGGCGGTGGGCTTGTCTGGCCGAAAGCAGCCATTTTTCTTGAGACCACGCTCCGGTGAGCTTTTGGCGATGGCTGGGGTGTATGAGGTGTGGCGTGGCGAGGACGGTGAGCCTTTGGCCACTGCCGCCATCATCACCAAGGCCGCAATCGACGAAGTGGGGACGGTCCATGACCGCATGCCGATGGTGGTTGCTGGCCCAGACTGGGACGACTGGCTGGATCCGGAGACCTCTGCCGCGGACGCGTCACTGATCGAGGCCCAGGAGGTCTGTTGGGAGATCTACCCGGTCTCGGCGGAGGTGAACCGGGTGGGTAAAGATGCCCCCGCTTTGGTCGAGCCGCTCAGCGGCATGGAATAGCTGGTCTGAGTAGGGGGTTTCACCCCATGTGTTGTGCACTGTGAATGCCCCGAAGATGTCTGCAGACGCCGCAGAGAGGCTAGGCTCGGTGGCGATGAATCTGCCGACGACCCAAATGACCGATCTCGATCCCCGTGAGATTGAGACCGATGCTGAGCGCACTGCGCGTTTTGAGCGGGATGCCTTGGTCTATGTGGATCAGCTTTACGGTGCTGCGTTGCGAATGACGCGGAATCCTGCAGACGCTGAGGATCTGGTTCAAGAGACTTTCGCCAAGGCATTCTCGTCCTTTGCGCAGTTCACACCGGGCACCAATCTGAAAGCCTGGTTGTACCGAATCTTGACCAACACCTTCATCAACTCGTATCGCAAGAAGCAACGTCAACCACAGACCACCGGTCATGAGGTGGAAGATTGGCAGTTGGCGAAGGCCGAGGCGCATACTTCGACCGGTTTGCGTTCGGCAGAAACTGAGGCTTTGGAGCGGATGCCGCACTCAGCGGTCACCGAAGCCCTCAGCGAGTTGCCCGAGGATTTTCGGCTGGCGGTCTATTTGGCCGACGTCGAGGGCTTTGCGTATAAAGAGATCGCCGAGATCATGGGCACGCCGATTGGGACGGTGATGTCCCGGCTGAATCGGGGCCGCAACCAGCTGCGAACGAAGCTGGCTGACTTTGCCCGGGAGCAAGGGTTGGTTCGGAGTGGAGGGGACGATGACTGACCCGGAAGTACATGATTGCTCAACGATCTTGGACAAGTTGTACGCCTTCCACGACAACGAGCTCACCGAGGCCGAAGCCGATCACATTCGCGAACACCTGCTGGCTTGCGAGCCGTGCCTGGACGAGTTTGAAGTTGAGGAGGCGTTACGGACGCTGATTCGCAAGAGCTGCAACTGTGAAGCTGTGGCGACCGAGGAACTCAAGATCCGAGTTCGCGCCACCATTGTCGAGACCACGGTGATCGAAGAGTCCCCCTAGAGCACGGCAACACAAAGCCCCCGTCGCTGAGGACGGGGGCTGCGGTAAGGCTCACATGCCTGCCAGGGCCATCAACCACGGCGGCCGCCCCAAAGTGGATCAGGCACAGCCGTGTTGACAGCGCAGAGAGCGGTCAGGCGTTGGGGCGCTTGCCGTGGTTCGCGCTGTTCTTGCGGCGGGAACGGCGCTTGCGGCCACCTTTGCCCATCTCAGTCTCCTTGGTTGGTCCAGTTCGTGCCCGCTGGCACGGTGTCCCATTCTGCCAGCGACGGGCCCGGCTTGGCGAACTGGGCGGCTAGGGTAAGTGCATGAGTAACCCGGAATGGGTTCGGGAGTCCGTGGCACACCTCAGGGACGAGGACCAGTGCTGGCTCACCGATCTGGTTCATGAATGGTCCTTGCTGGCTGATCTGGCCTTCTCGGACCTCGTTCTGTGGACCCCGACAGCCGAAGAGGGAGTGTTTCTGGCCACCGCCCAGGTGCGACCAAACACGGGACCCACGGCTTTGGAGGATGACCTTGTCGGGGCTGAGATCAGTCACGATCCGCACCACTTGGTGAGTCAGGCCTTCCAGACCCGGCAACTTCACCACACCAGCGAACATCAGATGCATGGGGGGCAGGCGGTCGACGTAACGGCCGTTCCTGTAATGAGTGGGGACCGTTGCGTGGGCGTGGTCGAAATGCACTCGCCCGAGGCAGTGCTGCGTTCTCCGGGGGCGCTGGAAGATGCCTACCTGGAGACGGCCGAGCTTTTGGTCAAGATGGCGATGCGGCACCAGTTCCCCCTGGGCGGTGATCGTCGGGTGCCGTGGGTGTCACCGCGAGTTGGCGACGGAATGATCCGGGTCGATTTGCACGGCGACATTCGGTACGCGAGCCCGAATGCGGTGAGCGCCTTCCGCCGTTTGGGATTTCGTGGGGACCTTTTTGGTGAGAACTTCGTCGGGATCAGCCGCGAGCTGTTACGTGGGCCGCAAGAACGATCGGTGCGCGACCAGTTGACGGGTGTGGGTGCGGCCGAGGTCGATTTGGAGAGTGAACGCGCCAACGTCCGGCTTCGCGTGGTTCAGCTCTTGGATGGCACGAAGCCTGCGGGGCACGTGGTCTTGTGCCGCGACATCACTGAGCTCCGCTCCCGGGAGCGTCAACTTGTGACGAAGGATGCGACCATTCGGGAGATTCACCACCGGGTGAAGAACAACCTTCAGACGGTGGCGGCGCTGTTGAGGCTACAGTCTCGGCGCATTTCGTCGCCGGAAGCTAAGGCGGCGTTGGACGATGCTATGCAGAGGGTGGCGGCGATCGCCGTTGTGCATGAGGTTCTGAGTCAAGGCTTCGACGCTGAAGTCATGTTTGACGATGTTGCCGATCAGCTCCTACGAATGGTGAGCGATGTAGCGGCAGCGAGCGGCCATGTGCGGATCCAACGTGTGGGGAGCTTCGGACTGGTTTCGGCCGATGTCGCCACCAGTCTGTCCTTGGTTTTGACCGAGCTATGCCAGAACGCTATCGAGCATGGTTTTGGGTCCGCGGCTGGACGGGTCTTGGTTCAGCCGGTGCGCACCGGTGGCGAGCTACTGGTGAACGTGGAGAATTTTGGCGAACCGCTGCCGAAAGACTTCGATTTGGCCACGTCGACCAGTTTGGGACTGTCGATTGTGACGTCGCTGATCGCCGACTTAGGTGGAGAATTCAGCCTGGCATCAAGTGCGGCGTCAACGGTTGCGAGCGTTCGGATTCCGATCACCTGGTAGGTGATCGGAATCGGTAATCAATCAGTTCTTGGCTGCGTTGCGGACGCGCATTCGTGCGGCACGTCGTTTCATGGCGCGGCGCTCGTCTTCGCTCAGACCGCCCCACACGCCGTGGTCTTGTCCAGCGTCGAGAGCCCATTGAAGGCAAGCCTCGCGGACCTCGCAGCGACGGCAGACCTTTTTGGCCTCCGCAATCTGCATTAACGCCGGACCTGTGTTGCCGATCGGGAAGAACAGCTCGGGGTCTTCGGTCAAGCAGGCAGCCCGATGGCGCCAGTCCATGAAAGAACCACTCCTAAATACGTCGATGGGGCCGGGTAATTTCGGCCAATGTGCGTCCGGGGGTGATATCGCCGAACTCCGCAGTACAGAGTGACAACTTTAGCTTGTGAGCACAAGGGATAACACCCCAATTGCACATCTGTGGAGACAGCCGGCCGGGCGGCAACTCGGAGGACATTACCGCCGCTAACCGGCCCGCCACAACCCCGACGCGCAACAGATTGCTCACCAGTACGTAGTGCTTACTGCCCGAAGGCCTCCGACATCAACTGGTCGTGCTGAGCTTGATGGGCCTTCATGGAGCCCACTGACGGAGCCGAGGCGGCCGGGCGGGTGACTCCGGAGAGCTTCAGTTCGTAGCCCGGCAGCTGAGCCGCGATGGCTTGAGGCAGGTGAAGCTGGAGGAACCACCAGGCACCTTGGTTCTCCGGCTCATCTTGGACCCAGCGAATGTCGGTCACCTGCGGGTACTTGGCCAACTCGGCAGCCAGTTCAGGCGCCGGAATGGGGTAGAGCCGCTCCAACGACATGATGGCCACCTGTCCGTCGAGGCCAGCCTTAGCCCGAGCAGCCACCAGTTCCCACCGGATCTTTCCCGAGCAAATAAGAATCCGCTTGACCTTGCTGGGATCAGTGATCGTCGGATCTCCTTGAGCTGGACGCCAACGGCCTTGGGTGAATTCCTCGACCGGCGAAGCAGCCATCTTCGAACGCAGCATGGACTTCGGGGTCGCGATGACCACTGGACGGTGCCAGTTGACGTACGCGTGGGTGCGCAGCAGGTGGAAGAAGCTGGCTGGGGTAGATGGTTGGCTGACCGCGAGGGCCCCTTCAGAGCACAGTGTCAGCCAACGCTCCAGGCGCGCCGAGGAATGGTCGGGGCCTTGTCCTTCAAAGCCGTGGGGGAGCATCAAGACCACGCCGGACTTTTGGGTCCACTTGGCGTTCCCCGAAGAAATGAACTCATCGGCAATGGTCTGGGCTCCATTGGCAAAATCGCCAAACTGGGCTTCCCACAGCACCAATGCCTCAGGGGCAGCGACGGAGTAGCCGTACTCAAAACCCATTCCCGCGTACTCGCTGAGGAGCGAGTCAAAGACATGGAAGTTCCCTTGATCGGCCGTCAGATGCTTCAGCGGCACATATGCCTTAGAGGTCACCCGGTCGACGACGGCAGCAAACCGCTGGCTGAAGGTGCCGCGACGAGAGTCTTGACCCACGAGACGGACGGGGCGTCCTTCCATGAGCAGCGATCCGTAGGCCAAAAGTTCGGCGGTGGCCCAATCGATCGGTCCTTGGCGGATGCTTTGGGCACGTCGCTCAAGCTGCGCCAACACCTTGGGGTGTGGTGCGAAACCGTCGGGCAGCCGCAGATGCGCCCGTGCCACGGTCTCCATCTGTTCAACGGTGATGGCGGTGCCGCGATCAGCACCCAGCTTCGGGGGATAGTAAGGCGCTTTGGGCTCTTCGGCGGGAACGTCGGTGGCTTCGCGAACTTCCTTGAAGACGCCTTCCAGCCGCTCGCGGAATCGGGCCAGCACCTGCTCGGCATCTTCGGTGGTGATGTCACCGCGTCCGATGAGTGCCTCGGTGTAGAGCTTGCGCGTGCTGCGCTTTTGCTCGATCAGGTCGTACATCAGCGGCTGGGTGAAGCTGGGATCGTCCCCCTCGTTATGGCCGCGACGGCGGTAGCAGACCAGGTCGACGACCACATCGCGATTGAACCGCTGGCGGTAGTCGAACGCGATCTGGGCCACCCGTGCGACCGCCTCAGGATCATCGCCGTTGACATGGAAGATCGGTGCGGAAATGGTCTTGGCGATGTCGGTGGAGTAGACCGAGGAACGCGATTCAACCGGTGAAGTGGTGAACCCAACCTGGTTATTGACCACCAGGTGAATCGTGCCGCCGGTGCGGAACGCGCGAAGCTGGCTCATCTGGAGGGTTTCGTAGACCACACCTTGACCGGCGAATGCAGCGTCTCCATGCACAAGCACCGGCATGATCGGCCAGTCAGGACGTTTGCCGATGCGGTCGATCTTGGCCCGGGCGATGCCCTCCACAACGGGGTTGACCGCTTCGAGGTGGGACGGATTGGCTGCCACCGAAGTTTTGACGCTTCGTCCACTGGCAGCGATGAACTCTCCCTCGGCCCCCAAGTGG
>CAYWIN010000132.1:0-5827 GCA_964458365.1 uncultured Propionibacteriaceae bacterium | reverse complement strand
ATGTGGATCCTGATGCATGGTGGTGCCGACCCCGTGGCCACCAAAATCGGTGTTCACCGGATAGCCGTCCCCGGTCAGCACCGCCCCGACCGCGGCCGAAATGTCACCCACATGCGCGCCAACCTGCGCCGAACCGATTCCGGCCGCCAGCGCCTTCTCGGTCGCTGCGATGAGCCGCCGATCGGCCTCGCTGGGCTGGCTTCCCACCACAAAGCTGATCGCCGCATCGGCCACCACGCCGTCCACGCTCACCGCAAAATCGAGGCTGAGTAGGTCCCCTGCTACCAGGTCGTAGTCATGTGGCAGTCCATGCAGGACAGCATCGTTGACCGAGGTACAGATCACTTTTCCGAAAGGTCCCCGACCAAAAGACGGCGCGTAATCGAAGTAGCACGACACGGCGCCACGTTTGACGATCAGGTCGTTGGTCCACGCATCAATGGTCAGCAGATTGGTGCCTGGCTCCGTGCGACGACGCAGCTCAGCCAAGGTGGCTCCCACAAACTCCCCCGCGCGGCGGGCGGCGGCGAGTTGACGTTCATTGAGCAGCTCAATCATGGGTGTCCATTCACTAGCGATGCGGCCAACGCGACGGCCACCTCAGCAGACTAAACCCGCCAGCTCAATCCAGCTCGACCAGGCCCTCTCCGGCCTGAACGGCCGTGCCCTTCTCCACCAAAATCCGGGCGACCTTGCCTTCTTTCGGCGCAGTGATCTCGGTCTCCATCTTCATCGCCTCGAGCACCAACAGCACCTGGCCGGCCTCGATCTCTTGGCCTTCCTCCACCAGCACTCGGGCCACCGAACCAGCCAAGGGTGCGGTCACCGCATTGGCTGACGTTCCGCTCACTGATGCCGTCGTGGGGGCAGGGCCGCCACCGGTGCCGATCACAATGGCCCCCAGAGTCGGCGTCTCGGCTTCCTCAACTTCGACATTCACCTGGTAGGCGATTCCGTTGACAGTCACTTTCAGGTCCATGATTCTTCTCCGTTCGCCCGGGCTCAGAGCACCGGCTGGTGGGAATGCTGAGTGCGCCGAGTAGCGGCCATCCAGCTGCGTCCATTGGTGAAGTGCGGTTGACGACGTTGCGCCCGCACCCCCAGATAGGCCGAGACCGCGGCAGCAATCGCCACCATCGTCTCCTCGGGAACATCTTGAGCTCGCACCTCAAGCGACGTGACCTTGGTCTCCAACCCCTCAATGCGCGCATTCAGCGCATTGATGAGCTCAACCAGCTCTTCGTTCGTAGCCATCAACTTCTCCTATACCGGATTGAGGCCGTGCTTCTTGGCCGGACGTAGTTGCCGTTTGTTCGACAGGATCTCCAGCGCTTTCGCCACCTCATTGCGGGTGTCACCGGGATCGATGATGTCGTCGACCAGACCTCGAGAGGCAGCCATGAACGGCGTGGCGAAGGTGTCTCGGTATTCCTCGACCAGTTCAGCGCGTCGAGCCTCCGGATCGTCAGCTGCCGCAATCTCTTTGCGGAAGACGATTGCCGCCGCACCCTCAGCACCCATCACCGCGATCTCAGCTGTCGGCCAGGCCAACACCTTGTCGGCACCCAGATCTTTGGACGCCATCGCGATGTACGCCCCGCCATAGGCTTTGCGCAGCACCACCGTGATCTTGGGCACCGTGGCCGCAGAGTAGGCGAACAGCATCTTCGCCCCATGTCGAATGATGCCGCCGTGCTCTTGCGTGACACCAGGCAGGTAGCCCGGCACATCCACCAAAGTGATGATCGGAATATTGAACGCATTGCAGAACCGGACGAACTTGCTGCCCTTGTCGCTGGCGTTGATGTCCAGGACCCCAGCCATCACGCTGGGCTGGTTCGCGACGATCCCGACGCTGCGTCCGTTGATCCGCGCAAAACCGACCACGATGTTCGTGGCGTAGCCGGCCTGCACTTCGAGGAAGTCCGCGTTGTCGATCAGGCGGGCGATGACGTCGCGAACGTCGTAGCCGCCCTTCGGATCGGTGGGCACGGTGTCCGCCATTTCCGGGTCGTAATCGAGGTTGTAGAACCCCTCCAAGTACGGCGGGTCTTCGGTGTTGTTTTGCGGCAGGAAGCTGAGCAGCTTCTTGGTGATCAAGATGGCCTGGCTGTCGTCCTCGGCCACGAAACTCGTCACACCCGACACCGCCATATGCGCGTCAGCACCGCCAAGTTGGTCTTGCGTCACGTCCTCACCGGTGACCTGCTTGATCACATTCGGCCCGGTAATGAACATGTGACCCTTACGGGTTTGGATGACAAAGTCAGTCAGGGCGGGCGAATAGACCGCACCTCCGGCGCACGGACCAGCGATCACCGAGATCTGCGGAACCACCCCCGAAAGCTTCACGTTGGCATAGAACACTTGGCCGTAACCCGACAGCGAGTCGATACCTTCCTGCACTCGAGCACCGCCGGAGTCATTGATGAAGACGAAAGGCGTGCCCGTTTCCAAGGCGGCGTCCATCATCTGCACGACCTTCTTGTTGTGGGTTTCGCCGGCCGAACCCCCCATCACGGTGAAGTCCTGACTCGCCACGTGAATGGGACGACCTAGCACGGTGCCCGAGCCGGTCACCACACCATCGGCGGGTGCATCGGCGGTGTCCATGCCAAAGGTGACGGTCCGGTTGCGGCGGAACAGGCCCACCTCAGCGAAACTCCCCTCGTCCAGCAGCTCAGCCAGCCGTTCACGAGCGGTCAACTTGCCTGATTCATGTTGCTTGTCGATGCGTTTCTGACCGCCGCCAGCGCGGGTAGCGTCTTTGGCTTCCCGTAGCTGATCAAGGCGTTTGCTCATCGACGGAGGCTTTTTGGTCATTGGATACCTCAGGCCATCTCAACTTCGACGGTGTGCTCGCGCCCACCCAACGAAACTCGATAGGTAATCGGGCCACGGACCGCATTGGCTGCGCCGCTGGCGGCGTCCGATTCGGCCTTCAGCTGCGCGGATGTCTTACCAACGTTCTTGGGACCTTCGTCACGACTGGCAAAGAAGCCCGGCGCAACCCCAGGGAACATGGCATAGGTGAGGACGTCTTCGTCGCTGCCGTTGAAGCCATCCAAGGCCGCTGCGTCAACCGATAGCTTGCCCCATTCCGGTTCCAGCAAATCGGCCGGGCGACGAGTAATCGGCTCCTTTTTGGCTTGCGCCTGAGCAATCGCAACCACCTCAGGGTTGCGCTCGCCGATGCATTCCCCGTAGTAGCCCAACATCAGGTCGGCGAACTCTCCGGTGAGCACTTTATAGCGGCCCATCAGAACGTTGAATACCGCCTGGGTACCGACAATCTGGCTGGACGGGGTGACCAGTGGGGGGTGCCCAGCGTCCGCCTTCACCCGCGGCACTTCCTCCATCACTTCCTTGATCCGGTCTCCCGCACCTTGAGCTTTGAGTTGGCTTTCCATATTGCTCAACATGCCGCCGGGAATCTGCGAGCTGAAGATGTCGGTGTCGACCAGGGTGGCAGATTCGAATGCGGCGTATTTGGGACGCACCTTGGCGAAGTGATCGCGCACCTTGGTGAGGCGATCGGCATCGAGGTGGGTCGTATACGGAGTTCCTTCGAGCATGGCGACCAGTGATTCGGTCGGGTTATGCCCCGGCCCAAGCGACATGGAACTGATTGCCGTGTCCACCACATCGACCCCGGCCTCGATTGCCTTCATCAGGGTCACCAGGGTGACACCGGTCGTGGAGTGACAATGCAGGTTGATTTGGACGTCTTCGCCGTAGGTTTCCTTGATTCCGCGGATGATGTCGTAGGCCGGTTGCGGCTGAAGGAGGGCTGCCATGTCTTTCAGGGCCAAGGACTCCGCTCCCATGTCGAGGAGCTGTCCGGCGAGCTTCACATAGCCTTCCACTGTGTGCAACGGCGAGATCGTGTAACAGATCGTCCCTTGGGCGTGCTTTCCGGTTTTCTTCACCGCAGCCATCGCCTGCGCCATATTTCGTGGGTCGTTCAATGCATCGAAGACGCGGAAGACGTCCATCCCGTTCTCGGCGGACTTCTGGACGAAACGGTCCACGACACCGTCTTCGTAGTGCCGATAACCCAACAGGTTCTGCCCGCGCAGCAGCATCTGGAGGCGCGAGTTGGGCATCAACTCCCGGAAGGTTCGCAGTCTTTGCCACGGATCTTCGTTGAGGAAACGGATGCAAGCGTCGTAGGTTGCACCGCCCCAACACTCCACACTCCAGTAGCCGGTCTGGTCGATGTCGGCACAGGCATCGACCATGTCTTCAGTGGCCATTCGAGTGGCCATCAGGCTCTGGTGGGCGTCACGTAGGGCGAGTTCGGTTACACCAATGGTTCGCTGACTCATGCTGCCATCCTTCCACCGCATCCCGGTGGGTTCCCCGGAACCTCAGGAAATGAGAGCACATAAGGCAACCGATCCACATGCTGAACAAATGTGAACCAGGCGGGGGCTCACCCGGTTGGGCGAACCGTCCCTGGTCAGGCAATCTCCCGGCGAACCTGCGGCATCCTTTTGACCAGTTCTTCCTCAAACAGACGCCGCACTGCGGCAGTGTCAACCTGCCCATCGGTCAGTGGCAGCGTCCCATTGACGCTCTGTTGGCAGACCACCAGCCAGGCCTGACCCATCGCCAAGGTGAAGGCCGACGCCACGGAGGCGTTGATTACGCCACCGGCCACGGACCCCGCACCGGGAATGAACTTCAACAGACTGGACACGGCTGCCCGTCCTGCCGAGGTCGCTATTGACGTGGACGCCACCGCTAGCAGCGCCGACTTGTCGAGGCCGAACCCGTGAAGGTGCGCGATTCG
This sequence comes from uncultured Propionibacteriaceae bacterium, assembly GCA_964458365.1. GTDB lineage: Bacteria > Actinomycetota > Actinomycetes > Propionibacteriales > Propionibacteriaceae > Propionicimonas. Next base: position 1,032 of record CAYWIN010000132.1, on the reverse strand, counting down.
AGCCATCATCGATAGCTGGATCGGCACCAGCACGGCGGCCGAAGAGAACGGAATCGGAATGGTCGCGGCAGCCGCGGACGCGGTCACCGCAGCGGCCACGGTCTTCTGCGACTGACTCGCTTTGAGCTGATGATCGATCTCTTGAGCTGCGGTGAGCGCCGCATGAAGACCCTCGGGGGCAAGCTGAAAGGTTGCCCCAAGAACATCAATCAAGCCATAGGGCGACTGACCAGAGAAGTGGTCCCTCATTGCATAACTCATGAACGGACGGCGGCCGTAGACCGGCAGCTGACGCTGCTCAATCTGGCGCGCCAGTTCCACCGCATCCGGGTGAAAGTGTCCATCGCGCATCGGAACCTGGGTGAGGATCAGCACCACCGGAATGCCGAGGTCGTCCAAAGCTCGGATCACATCGGCTTCGACATCTTCGAAACGCCGATCCATCCCGCGCACGCAATACCAGGCCACATGCATCTGTTCCGGCAGCGGACGGCTGCGTCCGTCCTTCACCATCGCGGTGAGCTCGGTCAGGATTTCCGCATTGTCGCGGCCAATCTCCAGACCCTGAGTGTCGATGATCCCCAGGCTGCCGCGATCGTCCAGATACAGGTGAGATCCCGCCGTGACCGGTGCACCGATTCCCGTCTCGGCCACCGGCGCACCGAAAATCGCGTTGACCAACGTGGACTTACCCACCCCAGTCTTGCCAAAGACGCCGATATTGATCCGCCCGAGCTGTTCAGCCTGCTTGGCGTATTCGGCGTGAAAAGATTCTGCAAACCATTGAGTCACGTTGTCAGCCTAAGTTTCGCCGGACTCCAAAGCACCAGGGAGTCCCCCCGACCGGCCCCTGGTCGAACCCCGACGATGGGATGACCTCCCGGGCCTCAGATCGTGCGGACTTCTTGCCCCGTCAGGCAGGCGATGACCGCGTCGATCGTTACCTGCAGGTAGCTGCGTCCATCCGGTCCGATGGTGTGGGCATCGAAATAGTGCTTCTTGCCGTTGTGATGCATTGGGCCCAGCTCGATG
>CAYWIN010000131.1:0-5922 GCA_964458365.1 uncultured Propionibacteriaceae bacterium | reverse complement strand
CCAAAAAGGAGCAACGCGAGAGCGGAGCCGTCATGGCGCTTCTCGGGATCCAGGTCCTTCACCGACGGACCGATAGCGCGAATGCCGGCGCCGATCGCACCCGCTATTCCTTGCCACAGCGAAACCAGGCCGCGTCCGATCGCGGACAGCAGCTTTGACAGCCCCGACTGCTGCGGCTGCGAGCGGGAACTGGACTTCTTTCTTCCGGTACTTCTGGAGGCGCTTTGGCGCTTTGATGCGTTACTGCGGCTCCGCGAAGGGGAAGAAGCGCGGGTCGCCATGTGGCCAGGCTAGCGACGCCTGCGGAGAATCCAGAGCTTCCACGCCGGGGAAGTGCACAGTTGCACCATCCGCCTCGCGGCAGGACGTTTAGAAGTGGCGCCAGCCGGCGTCGGGAGTCTCGGGAACAGATCCGTCGACCAGCACGACCGGGTCGCCTGCAGTGACCTCACCAATCACCGTCCACCGCGGCGGAACCCGATCTCGGCTGAAGGTAGCCACCAGGGCGTGGTCGTCTCCCCCGGTCAGCAAAAAGTTCAGGGGGTCACCACCGCCCAAGGCCGATGCCACGGTGTGTTGTGGTTCAGCGATTTCAAAGGCAGAGGAAACGAGCTCGATTCGTACCCCCGACGCCTGGGCGATGTGCCCCAGGTCGGCTAACAAACCGTCCGAGACGTCAATCATGGCGTGTGCGCCTGCCTCAGCCGCCAGCACACCTTCGCCGTAGGGCACCTCAGGAACCCGATGGGCCACCACAACCGCCCCCGGCGAACGAAAACCACGAGCCAAGACCGCCAAACCTGCCGCTGCCCATCCCAGACGTCCGGTGAAAGCCACCACGTCTCCCACCGCAGCGCCTGCCCGCGTGACCGGAAGGCGCCCGTCGAGGTCGGCGAGCACCGTCACCGTGATCACCTTCAACGATGCCTTCGCCAGATCACCACCAACCAAACGCACGCCGGCCCGATCGCATTCGCGAAGCACGCCCGCCGCAAAACCTTCCGCCCAAACCAGCGGCGTCTCCGCGGGTGCAGCCAAGCTGATGACGACTCCTCTCGGAATCGCCCCCATAGCTTCGGCGTCCGCTACGCATGCCGCCACCGCTTTGCGTCCGATGTCTTCGGGCCCCGACCAGTCGGAGCGAAAATGGACCCCTTCGACCATGGTGTCGGTCGAAACTGCCAAGTCTCCGGCGAGCGCCAGGACGGCAGCATCATCACCGGGCCCCAACAAGACAGCTCCCCCGTCGGAAACACCCCGGGTGAGGAGCTCAATCAGCGCAAACTCGCCGATGTCACCAATCGTTTTGCTGGTCATCGAAGGCCCAGTCCGCGGCTCTGAGCCAAATCGATCAACGTCGCAATCAAATCCGGGTAATTCAGTCCGGTGGCCGCCCACATCATCGGGAACATCGATGTGCGGGTAAACCCAGGCATCGTATTGAGCTCGTTGACGTAGAACTCGCCATCGGAAGCCAAGAAGAGGTCCACCCGGGCCAAGCCCTCAACCGCCATCGCCACAAAGGTGCGCTCGGCAAGTCGCCGTGCGCGGACCGTGGCGTCGTCGTCGAGGTGGGCAGGCACTTGGAGGCTGACTTGCTGATCGGGAAGGTATTTCGCCTCGAAGTCATAGAACGCATCAGGGTTATCCATGGCGATCTCGCCGGGCAGTGATGCCCGTGGACGGCCATCGAAGCCGGCCAACACCGCCACCTCGATCTCCCGTGGACGAACAAAACCCTGTTCCACGACGACTTTCGGGTCGTATTGCTGGGCTTCGGCCACGGCCGCTTCAATCTGGGCCGGATCGTCCACTTTCACGATTCCGACGCTCGACCCGCCCCGGGCGGGTTTCACGAAGACCGGGAATACCAGCTCGTTGATCCGGGTCAGGCACTCCTGACGGTCGTGCTCCCATTCCGGTGCGGTGATGGCCACCCATGGGCCGACCGGCAATCCGGCAGCGGCCATGGCGCGCTTCATCAGGTCCTTGTCCATCCCGATAGCACTCGCCGCGACCCCCGCCCCCACATAGCGGATTCCGTACATCTCGAAGAGGCCTTGAATCGTCCCGTCCTCACCGAAAGGGCCATGCAGCAAGGCAAAGGCCACATCGAACTCTGCTGGATCGAGCAGCCGATCACCATCACGCGTGGCCACCGTCGGTGGATTGCCGGGGAGGACAACGGCAGTGGGTCGATCGGTGGGGACCTTGGGGAGCTCGCCGTCCACAACGTCAAAAGCCGACAGCTCATCGGCTTCAATGCGCACCCAACGACCATCTTCGGTGATGCCGACGGCGGTAACGTCAAACCGCTCAGAATCGATGGATCGCGCCACCCCGGAGGCGGTGAGACAGCTGATCTGATGCTCAGAACTCGCGCCCCCGAAGACGAGAAGGACTCGAGTACGGGTGGACTGGTTCGACATCTGACCTCCGAGATAGCTGCGGGTAAACCCTAGCGGCTCGACGGGGGTGGAATTCGACGGCCCTGCCGCATATCGAAGACCTCAGAGGGTGCGGCTTCGTGTCGAATTTCCGCCACCAGACTGGTGAGCGCCGCCATGATTCGCGCACTCGCACGTTGAGCGGCTTCCGGGCTGTCCTCGCCCACCAGATCGCTCAGATCAACCGGCGATCCGGCCCGGAAAACCATCGTGCGCCGCGGACGGAACCGAGGCCACACCGGTTTCTTGCCCGGCATCACGAAATTCGCTCCCCACTGAGCCACCGGGACCACAGGAAAGCCCGTACTCAATGCCAGTTTCGCGGCACCGGGACGTGCCACCATCGGCCAGGTTTCAGGATCGGCCGTAATGGTGCCTTCGGGGTAGATCACCACACATTCACCGGCCTCCAGCGCCTCGCGAGCGTGGACCAGAGCATCTTTTGCTCGATCCGTGCCCCGCTCGACCGGGATTTGTCCGGTAGCGCGAGCCAGGTAGCCAATCACCGGAATCTTCCACAGATCGGATTTCCCCAAGGCCCGCGGCCAGCGTCCGTTCCAAATCAGATAGTGACCCAAACACGGTGGATCGAAATCGGAGATGTGATTGCTCACAACGATGACGCCGCCGGCGGCGGGAATGTTCGCCGCATCATCCCAGTCCCGATCAACCAGGCGTAGCAGGAGCCAACCCGCTACCCGTGCCATTCGCCGATACGTCGGTTGTACCGGATGCGGATTGGCGATCTTAAGCGGCAACCGCGCCCGATCCGAGGTCATCCGGATCGGGCGCGGTCGTTGATCGTCTGCCGAAGTCACCCTTCGATTTTTGCAGGCAAGGTGTGGGGCCGCCAACTCGCCCGGCCCGCCTCATAGGCGGAAATGTCGGCCTCATGGGTCAAGGTCAACGCAATGTCGTCCAGACCTTCCAGCAGCCGGTGGCGGGTGTAGTCATCGATGCTGAAGGAAAAGACCTGATCGCCTGCCGTGATGGTCTTGGCGGTCAAATCGACCGTGAACTCAATCCCCGGGGTTGCTTCAGCGATCTGCCACAGTTGTTCGACAATCTCCTGGCTGACCGTGGCAATCACCAATCCAGCTTTGCCCGAGTTACCTCGGAAGATGTCACCAAATCGGGACCCGATCACCACAGCGAAGCCGTAGTTCTGCAAGGCCCACACCGCATGTTCCCGGGATGACCCGGTGCCAAAGTCGGGGCCGGCAATCAGAACCGATCCCGCAGAGTAGGCAGGCTGGTTGAGAACGAATTCCGGATCATTGCGCCACGCAGAGAAGAGGCCATCCTCGAAGCCGGTGCGAGTGACCCGCTTCAGGTAGACCGCCGGAATGATCTGGTCGGTGTCCACATTGCTGCGGCGCAGCGGGACGGCGATACCGGTATGTGAATGGAACTTTTGCATCTCGGACTCCTTACAGATCGGCCGGTGAACTCAGCGTGCCGCGCACCGCGGTGGCAGCCGCCACCAACGGCGAAACCAGATGGGTGCGACCACCCTTACCTTGGCGGCCTTCAAAGTTGCGGTTGGAGGTAGAGGCGCTGCGCTCACCGGGAGCCAACTGGTCGGGATTCATCCCCAAACACATCGAGCATCCGGCAGCACGCCATTCGGCACCAAAAGCAGTGAAGATGGTGTCCAGGCCCTCCTGCTCGGCCTGCACCTTGACCCGTGCCGATCCGGGGACAACCAACATCCGCACCCCGTCAGCGATCGAGCGCCCTTTCAATACCTCGGCAGCAGCCCGAAGGTCCTCGATGCGCCCATTGGTGCACGATCCCAAGAAGACCGTGTCGATCGCAATGTCGTGCAGTGGGGTTCCGGCGTCCAGGCCCATATATTCCAGCGCCCGTGCCGCTGCAGATGCTTCGACCGGATCGGAGAAGTCCGACGGTGAAGGAACCGCCGCTGCCAGGGGCAGGCCCTGTCCAGGGTTCGTCCCCCAGGTCACGAACGGAGTCAGCTGGGTGGCGTCGATGTCGACCTGCGCATCAAAGCGGGCGTCGGCGTCGGTGTAGAGCGTCTTCCAGTACTCGACGGCGGCATCCCACTCGGCACCAACGGGCGCGTGTGGACGTCCCTTCAAATAGGCAAAGGTGGTTTCGTCGGGCGCCACCATGCCGGCCTTGGCTCCCCACTCGATGCTCATATTGCAGATGGTCATCCGACCTTCCATCGACATCTGCTCGATGGTGGATCCGCGGTACTCCACGATGTAGCCCTGGCCGCCGCCGGTACCCACTTTGGCAATGAGTGCCAGCACCACGTCCTTGGCGGTGACACCAACAGGCAGTTCTCCATTGATGTTGACTGCCATGGTCTTGGGGCGGGCCTGCGGCAACGTCTGGGTGGCCAGCACATGCTCGACTTCAGAGGTACCGATCCCGAAGGCCAATGCTCCAAAAGCGCCGTGGGTGGCGGTATGCGAATCACCACACACCACAGTCAGTCCGGGCTGAGTCAAACCCAACTGCGGACCGATGATGTGCACCACACCTTGGTCGATGTCGCCCAGGGAGTGGATGCGCACACCAAACTCGGCGGCGTTGCTCCGCAAGGTGTCTACCTGAAGCTTCGACACCGGATCGGCAATAGGAGCCGTGATGTTCAAAGTCGGGGTGTTGTGGTCCTCGGTGGCCAGCGTGAGGTCGGTGCGGCGCACCGGGCGCTTGGCTAGGCGGAGCCCATCAAAAGCCTGCGGGCTGGTTACTTCATGAACCAGGTGCAGGTCGATGTAGAGCAAGTCAGGCTCGCCTGTAGCTGTACGGACGACGTGGTCGTCCCATACCTTGTCACTTAGGGTTTTTCCCATCAGATCTCCATCGCAACCGTGGCTGTAACTCAAACTTCTTCCAGCGTAGCGCTTGCATATCATGATCCGAGACGGCAGTCTTAGCCTATGGACAGTTCTAGTGGGGTTGGAGTTCTCGACAAAGCCGCTCTCGTGCTCACAGCACTGGAACAGGGACCAACGACTTTGGCCGGTTTAGTGACCGCCACCGGGCTCGCCCGACCCACTGCTCACCGCCTTGCCGTCGCCCTGGAACATCACCGCCTGGTCAGCCGCGACCTGCAGGGACGCTTCGTGCTCGGGCCTCGACTGACCGAACTGGCCTCTGCGGCAGGCGAAGACCGCCTGCTCGCAACCGCTGGCCCCGTCTTGGCTCGGCTTCGCGATATCACCGGTGAGTCCGCCCAGCTTTTCCGGCGCCAAGGTGACATGCGCGTCTGTGCCGCTGCCGCTGAGCGCCCCGTCGGCCTGCGTGACACCATTCCGGTCGGAACCCAGTTGACCATGGGTGCTGGTTCGGCCGCCCAAGTCCTTCTCGCCTGGGAGGATCCCGACCGCATCCAACGCGGACTACAAAACTCGACGTTTTCTGCTGTTGCACTGGCCACGGTCCGACGTCGCGGCTGGGCACAGTCCGTCGCCGAACGAGAGCCCGGTGTGGCCTCCGT
>CAYWIN010000130.1:0-5964 GCA_964458365.1 uncultured Propionibacteriaceae bacterium | reverse complement strand
CTGCGGCGCCCGCCGAGGTCTTCCACGCTGCCGCAGTCATTTCGGCCGATCGCCGCTCAGGAATGATGACGCCTTGGGCGCCGAATGCTGCTGCGCTGCGCACAATCGCGCCCAGGTTGCGCGGATCGGTGATCGAATCGCAGGCGACGACCAAACCGGGGGTTGCGGAGTTCGCCGCTTCTTCCAGTAAATCCTGGGCATCGGCGTATTCGAATGGTGGCAACTGCAAGGCCACGCCTTGATGAACGGCCCCTCCGGTCATTCGATCCAGCTCGCCACGGGTGGCTTGCAAAAGTGCAATGCCATGATCGGCGGCGTACCTCAGGATTTCGCGGACTCGGTCGTCGCGTTCCACGCCCTCGGCAACAAATGCCCGCTTGATGGGGAGTCCAGCTTGCATAGCCTCCAGGACCGGGTTGCGTCCGAAGACCCAATCCGAGCCCAGCCCTGAAGTCGCTGAGCTACGAGGTGCCCGACGGGAGGTCTGTGAGCGTCCGGTGCTCTTACCGGGCTCGTCGGGTCCGCGCTTGCGATAGGCCTTGTGGTAGGGACGATCCTCGGCGCGGGGCGTGGGACCTTTGCCTTCCAGGCCGCGCCGAACGCGACCCCCTGAACCAGCCGGAGTGGTCTTGCCCTTCTTGCGCACAGCGCCCTTGCGCTGGCTATTGCCTGCCATCGGTCCTCATCCCTCGATCGACCAGCGTGGGCCGTCCGGCGTGTCAGTGATCTGTAAACCCAGCTCAGCTAGCCGATCACGAATCGCGTCGGCGGCTGACCAGTCTTTGCGTTCCCGAGCCTGAGCTCGCTGGTCGAGGAGTGCACCCACCAGGCCGTCAACCACGCCGTTGAGATCTTCGGTGGGTGTCGCATGGGCCCATTCAGGTGCGTTGGCGTCGAGACCGAACACGCCCAGCATGGCGAGAACCTCGCCATAGTGAGTCGCAGCCTGAGCCGGGTCGTTACTTTCCAAGGCCCGGTTTCCCGCTTTCACCGTGTTGAACAGCACGGCCAACGCGCCCGGTGTGCCCAGGTCGTCGTCCATAGCTACAGCGAATTCCGGTGGCACCGCAGTGGCCACCGGGGCCGTCGGTATGGCCCGGGCCGCACGTTCGGTGAACGAATCGATTCGGGCTAACTGGGCCGAAGCCTCAGCCAGGGAATCGTCGGAAAGCTCGATGGCCGAACGGTAGTGCGGACCGGCCAGGTAAAGCCGGACAGCTCGTCCGCCGTAACGGGCGACAGCGCTGTGAACATCGGCGGTGTTACCCAATGATTTGCTCATCTTTTCGCCGGCCATCGTCACCCATGCGTTGTGCATCCAATACCGGGCAAAGCCGCGCCCGGCCGCTCGGGATTGGGCCAACTCGTTTTCGTGATGCGGGAATCGCAGGTCAAGGCCGCCGCCGTGAATGTCGAAGCTGTCACCGAGGTATTTGCCTGCCATCGCAGAGCACTCCAAATGCCAGCCGGGACGGCCGTCGCCCCAGGGCGTGGCCCACGACGCGGTTGCCGGGTCGCCTGCCTTGTGTCCCTTCCACAGGGCGAAGTCTCGAGGGTCGCGCTTTCCGCGCGGATCGGCATCCTCGGCCGGAGCCATGTGATCGATCTTCATCCCGGAAAGCTCCCCGTAGGCAGGCCAAGACAGAACATCGAAATACACGTCGCCTGAGCCGTCCGATGCGGGGTAGGCGTGGCCGTTCTCGATCAGCGTTGCGATCAGCGCGACCATTTCCGGGATGTGCCCGGTGGCGCGAGGCTCGTAGCTGGGTCGCTGCACGCCGAGGGCGTCAAATGCCTGATGAAAGACGTTTTCGTAGTGGTAGGCGTGCGCCCACCACGGGTGGCCAGCTTCCGCAGCTTTCGCCAGGATCTTGTCGTCGATGTCGGTGATGTTGGTGACCAAAGTCACCTCGTGGCCGGTGTACTCCAGCCAGCGACGCAGCACATCGAAGTTGACCTCTTTGCGCACATGGCCCAGGTGCGGCGCCGACTGAACGGTGGCACCACAGCAGTAGATCGATACCTTGCCCGGAACGAGCGGCTGGAAATCGACGATCTGGCGCTGTGCGCTGTCGTACAGACGGAAACTCACCGCGGCAGTCTATCGGCCAGTTCATCAGCTAGGGTTCCGCGACGGCGGGGTCGCCAGGCACCGCCTCATCGGGCAAAGTGGTCAGTACTTCGTGGATGTACCCCTGGGTGGCTTCGGCAAGCGACACCTCGCGGCTCTCGCGTTGGGAGGCGTACCACCGGTAGTCCAGCACCTCGTGATAGATCTGCGCCGCCTCGCGTTTGCCGCGCAGCCCGCGGGGGATCGCTTCAATGACCGGATTGAAGCATTCGTTGACCCATTGATGGGCAATCACCGGTTCGGACGTTTCGCGTTGGCCGTGCCGGGCACGGTAGGCGTCGAGATCGTTGAGCAGGCGCCGGGCCTGATTCTCTTCAACATCCAGGCCGGTGAGCCGGAGAAGCCGTCGGGAATGGTGGCCTGCGTCGACCACTTTGGGTTGTATTCGAAGGCGATCCCCGTCAACCAGAGTGTCGATGGCCAGCTCGGCAACATCGAATCCGAGCGCGTTGAGGCGCCGCACCCGCTTCTCGATCCGGAAAGACTCTGATTCGGCAAACTCCTCGGCCCCGGTCAGCTCGGCCCACAGCTCCCCGTAGCGGACCAGGATCGTGGACACCAGGTGCCCAGGATTGAGAGAGTCACTAAGTAGGCCGCCAGCTTGCAGATCACAAAACTCGCCGTACAGGTTGACCTGGGCGATTTCCAGATCTGTACGACGCTGGCCGGCGCTGAGTTGCGGGTGAAGCTCGCCGGTTTCGGCGTCAACAAGATAGGCGGCGAACTCTTCGGCGTCACGTCGAAAGAGCACATTAGACAGTGACACATCGCCCCACATGAATCCGGCCAAATGAAGCCTGACCAGCAACAGCACGAGGGCGTCCAGGAGGCGTGCCAGCGTCTCGGGGCGAAGACGTTGAGTGAAGAGTGAACGGTAGGGCAGGGAGAACCGCAGATGGCGGGTGACCAGCACCGGATCGAGGGGGTTCCCGTCGGGGTCGACCCGCTCGGTGACCACTGCCAGAGGTTTCACGACCGGATTGTGGCGCCGGCGCAGCTCGCCCAAGGTGTTGTATTCGTGCAAAGCGGCCGCCTCCGGGAGTTCCTTGAGGGCGTAGACGGCGTTGTTGGCATTCACGAAGCGCACAACATGTCGGGAAATGCCTTGGGGCAGGGCAACGATCAGGTCGTCAGGCCACTGGCTTAAGGGGCGTTCCCAGGGCAGGGGAAGGAGTCGGGTGGTGGCCCGGACGGTCAGGAACTGAGGCATGTGGTTCGCATCCTCGGTTGGGGCATCGGGGGCGACGATCAGGCCGACAGCCGAAGGCCACTCTCGCCGGAGAAGACGTGGATGTCTTCGGGATGGGCGGCGTTCAGTTTCACAACCGATCCCCGTTCCGGTGGGGTGCGCGTAGGTACTCGGGCGATCAACTGCGGTTCGACGAAAGTCGTCGCGGTGTGCTCGCCGGCTGGGGCGCCGTACAGGTAACCATCTGCGCCGAGTTCTTCGATGAGTTCCACCTCAACCGAGATGCCCTGATCGGCGATCACCAAGTGTTCGGGACGGATTCCGATCACCAGCTCGGATTCGTCTTTGGCCTGAGCGAGGATGTCGCGGGCGACAGGGACCACGAAGTCGCCGATCATCACCCCACCGTCGGTGATGGGGCCGCGCAAGAGGTTCATCGCCGGCGAACCGATGAAACTGGCCACAAACTGGTTGACGGGCTTGTCGTAGAGAGCCAACGGAGTGTCGACCTGCTGCAGCACTCCTTCGTGCAGGACCGCGACCCGATGCCCCATCGTCATGGCTTCGATCTGGTCGTGGGTGACGTACACCGTGGTGATGTCGAGGCGCTGCTGTAGCTCAGCGATCTGGGTGCGAGTGGTGACCCGCAGTTTGGCGTCGAGGTTGCTGAGGGGTTCGTCCATCAAGAACACCTGCGGTTCCCGGACGATGGCGCGTCCCATGGCAACACGTTGCTGCTGGCCGCCGGAGAGCTCTTTGGGTTTGCGGTTCAGGAGGTCATCGAGGCCGAGCATTTCGGCGGCATGTCGAACGCGTCGATCTCGTTCGGATGCGGACACCCCTGCCATCTTGAGCGCGAAACCCATGTTGTCGGCCACCGTCATATGCGGGTACAGCGCATAGTTCTGGAAGACCATCGCCATGTCGCGCTCTTTGGGCGGAAGCGCAGTGATGTCGCGGCCATTAACCAGAATTTGTCCGCTCTCCACCGTCTCCAATCCGGCCAACATGCGCAGGCAGGTGGACTTGCCGCTGCCTGATGGTCCGACCAAGACCATGAATTCGCCGTCGCCAATTTCGAGGTCAAGTTGGTTGACGGCGGGATGGCTCATGCCGGGATAGGTGCAAGTGGCCTGATGGAACTCAACAGTGGACATGGACGATGCCCCTTTCCACGGGCAGGTACGTGCCCGACGATCCGTGATGGAAGAGCCGCAACGTTGCGGTACCGCTCATCATGGCATGTCTGTCGAAGGAGTGGGTGTCTATTGCGGTGAGGCGAGGTTGCGAGAAGGTGACCATTGGCCCGCTAGGCTCGCCGCGTGAGCGACTCTGATCCAGCGGCTGCCCAGCCGGCCGACGATCACTCGGCCGAGACTGAGTGGTGGCAGGACGAATCCTTGCCGTGGAAGCGCAAGCCGACCCGCTCAGACATCATGTGTTTTGGCTGGTTGAGCTTCGCGGCGGTTTACGGCGTGGTGATCTCGATCCTGCGCCCTGGACTGCTGGCCTCAGCCCCGCTCGTGCTCGCTTCCCAAGGCTCCTGGTCCGGGGTTGTCATCACCGGCGCGATGGCGCACGAGGGGAATCCTTGGTGGCCGTTGGTGTGGATCCTGGCTACTTTCGGCTTTCTGAAGTTCGACTGGATCTACTGGTGGGCTGGTCGGCTGTGGGGCCACGATCTGATTGAGGTGTGGTCGGGCCGATCGGAACGGGCCCGACGAATGAACGCGCGCGCGGAGCGTTTCGCCCGCCGGTTCGAAACCTTGGCGTTGATCGTCAACTTTCTGCCGATTCCGTTGCCGCGGGCAGTGATCTTGGTGGTTTTGGGCGAGGCCGGGACCAGCCTGAAGAAGTTCCTGACCGTGTCGATCATCACCTCGGCGGTGACAACCGGCTGTTATCTGGCGGTTGGATATTGGATCGGCACTCCAGCGGTGGCGGTGCTCGATGCCTACGGTCGGTACCTGTGGTACGTGTCGCTGGCAATCCTGGTGGTCGTTTTGGTGAACGTGTGGCGCCAACAGCGTGGCAAGTCGAGCAAAGCCTGAGGCTCCGACGGAGGATGGAGCCGCGTGGGAGAATCGAACTCCCGACAACCGATTTACAAAAACGGTGCTCTGCCAACTGAGCTAACGCGGCCAGTGCGTGATGCAGGCCCATTGTGGCGGGCTTGGCCTGAAGAAGAAAATCGACTCCCGGGAAATGGCCTATTCGGTGCTGACGGTGACGTCGGCTAGCTCCCAGGGCTGATCGCTTCGCCAGTGGGCGGCTTCCTGGTCGGCCCAGGAATCCCAGTGCGGGGCGAACATGTCGGCATCCCGTTCCAGAGCGCGTTTCTTGCGTAGGTCGTCCGGGGCGTCCACCCAGATGCTGAGTGTGGCGAGTTCCTTGCTGGCCGCGCTGATCGCGCCGCACCCTTCAATGAGGAGTGGCTGCTCGGGGACGAGCAGTTGAAGGCCGCTGACTCGGTTGTGCTCCCAGTCCCAGCCCACATATTGGCTTTCGGTGATGACGGCGGGCACAGCTTTTGTTGCGGTCTCCAGCCCCTCCCAGCCCGGGCAGAAATCGTCGGTGCAGACGACTTGGAGGGTGCCGCTGGGCCAGCTCTCGGCGATCTCTTTGGCCAGAGTGGATTTACCTG
>CAYWIN010000129.1:3741-6021 GCA_964458365.1 uncultured Propionibacteriaceae bacterium | reverse complement strand
TTCGGGATCAAGTCATAGCGGCGGTTGAGTTCTACGTCGATCTGCCGCCACGACTCCTGGATCAAGTTCCGGGAGCGAACGAAGCCGTTGTAGAGCACAACCGCATAGATCCCTAAGCCCACCAAGATCAGCACCAGAATCAGCACCAGAATCACAAAGAACCACACCATGCCAGGCTCCAATCAGTCTCGCCTTATTTCGACCCTGCCGGGCCGACCCCGCCAGCCTAATAGCACTGCTCCAGCGACGGCATCTGCGAGGACTAGTCCAGTCCCAGGTCCGTCAGCCCGACCGCCGCGAGGTATGGGACGCCACTGGCTTCGATCTTCTCTTTGGCACCGGTGTCTCGATCAACGATGACGGCAACGGCGACCACCTCGGCGCCGGCTTCTCGGACGGCTTCGACGGCGGTCATCACCGAACCGCCCGTGGTGGACGTATCTTCGACCACCAATACCCGCCGTCCGGCAATGTCGGTGCCTTCGATTCGCCGCTGAAGCCCATGGGCCTTCGCTTCTTTTCGCACGACGAAGGCGTCCAGACGACCGCCTGAAGCCGCCACGTGATGCAGCATCGCTACCGCAACCGGATCGGCTCCCAAAGTGAGACCGCCAACCGCATCAAAGTCGAGATCCGCAGTGAGCTCGGTCATGACTTCGCCGACCAACGGAGCCGCAGCACCATCCAAGGTCACTCGCCGCAGGTCAATGTAATAGTCGGCTTCTCGTCCGGAGGCCAAGGTCACCCGCCCGCGCACCACAGCCAGGTCCTGGATCTTTTCGATGAGTTGGTCACGCGCAGTCATGGCAGCACCGTATTGCATCGCCGAACGGTCTCCCCCACCGGCTCACGCATCCGCGTCGTCCGGTTCTCCATGGTGACGGCGCGGACCGAACCAGGTCTTGCCCCAGTTCGGCTCCGGTGAGGGCTGAGCATCGGAATCGGTGAACGGGGTTGCACCGTCCAGCCACTCCACCAGAGACTGCCCGCCCACGAGGCGGTGCGGGAAGTCCGCCCGCATCACTTGGCGAGAGATCCCTTCGACGGGGAGGTCGGCCCCGGCCACGATCACCAGATTGCCGAACCGTCGCCCTTTCCACACCGGGATTTCGGCGATCACGCCCACCTGGTCGTAATAGGTCGTGACCCCAGCGATGCATCGTTTGGACCACTCAAAGGGTGTGGAATCGGTGATGTTCATGATCATCACCGCCGACCCGCGCAACAAACGTCGGGTTTCGGCGAAGAACCCGGCGGTGGCCAGCTCAGCGGGCACGCAGGCCCCGCTGAAGGCGTCCACGATCAGCGCGTCAGCGCAGCCGCTCGGCATCTCAGACACCCCGCTGCGTCCGTCGAGACCTCGGATCCGGATGTTGGCTCGGCCCGCGAGCGGGAGCTCCCGGCGCACTGCCTCGGTCAGAGCCTCGTCGGGTTCGAAAACAGTTTGGGCCGTGCCAGGCCGGCGTGCCTGGACGTAGCGGGGCAAGGTGAATCCGCCACCACCAAGGTGAACCACTCGGATGTGCTCTGATTTGGGGCGCCTCAAGACGGTCTCGTCCAGAACTTCCCCCACACGGCGGACGTACTCAAATTCCAGGTGGGTGGGGTCTTCCGGATCGACGAAGGATTGCTCAGTGTCACCGTTGACCACCAGGTATGAACCCGGGTCGTCTGGGGCGGGAAGCAACTCACTCATGGATCTGGCTCATTCCTGGCGCTCGGGCCGACGGGGCGGCTCTCCGGAGTGAGCCTACTTTGTTGCGCACGACTGGCCGCATTCTGGATATGGACCCCTGCCCAAGGCGCCGCAGAACATCTAGGCTGCCGACATGCGCACCACGGTCGATCTCCCTCCTGCTGTTCACCGACGGGCTCGTGAACTCGCCGCCCAACGCGGCGTCTCGCTTTCGGCGGTCCTGTCCGACCTCACCGTCCGCGGACTCGCCCAGTTGGATGCACCCGTCAAACTGACCAGCGACGCCCTGACCGGTTTCCCCACCCTCAGCTTGGGTCGCAAGATCTCCACCACGCAGACGCGGAACGGGACCACGGAACGATGACGGCGCTGCTCGACAGCCGTGTCCTGGCCGCGCTCGTCATTGCCGAGCATGAGCACCACGACCGGGTCGGGAGATGGCTGGCCGACCAAGACTCGTTCGCAATCTGCCCGCTCAGCGAAGCGGGCCTGCTGCGTTTCCTGCTTCGCCTTGGCGAAAGCCCGGATACCGCGCTGGCCGTTTTCACCGCGATTCGGCAGCATCCGACGTGCCACTTCTGGGC
>CAYWIN010000129.1:0-3731 GCA_964458365.1 uncultured Propionibacteriaceae bacterium | reverse complement strand
TGGCCCAGGCCGCCGCCTCCGCCGTGCTCGATTACCTCGCCGCCAACCAACTGGGTACCGCCGACGAGCTCAGTCAGGTCTACCTTTCCGCTCTCGCCGCCGCGCACCGCGGCACGCTGGCCACCATCGAGAGCATCCTTTCCCGCTGACCCCAAAGGCGGACCGCACCGCTTTGTTGGGCCGCCAGATCCAGGTGACCCGACGGCCCGCCCATTACTTGCCCAGAAGGGCCAGGACCTCGAACACCACCGCACCCGCGGCGAGCACGACCCACAGGTAGCGGGCCGGAATGAAGAAGATGCTGGAATGGCGCTGGTCGAGGATCGGGTTCCCCTCGCTGTCCAGCGCGGGAACCACGGCTTCGGTCTGGAAGCTCCCGTCAGGCAGCGGCAACGGCTCAGCCAATGGCTGGACAACCATTCGCGGTTGTGGACGATCCAGTCGCGGATACACCCACAGCGCCAACATGAGGTTGAACAATGCCGCAAAACCCCAAACCAGGGCACCCACCCCAAATCCGCCCGTCAGACCCATCGCATTACTCACCCAAAGCGCCGGGGCAACTCCCAGTCCGAAAGCAAGAAATGCCAAAATTCCCCATCGTCGCCAAATGATCACGGCCGCACGTTAACGGACGCCTCTGACATCAGCAAGATCGCCGTTCACACAAAGAGAAGGGCGGCCGACCAAACCTCCGACGCTGTCACACACCAGGTCAGTTGCGCACCGCACTGGTCGTCACCCGTCGCGTCCAGGGGCCTGCAGGCACGTCGCGGGCCTCCACAAACTGCCAGTCGATGAGGTCTGATTCCCCGTTGAGTTCAGCAAATCCCAGACACCCATTCAGCGCTGGCGAGACGTCCATTCCGGCCCGGTTATACCGACGGTTGACCGGCCGGGGATCGTCAGATCCGAAGACATACCGCGCATCGTGATACTGGCCGGGACCAGCATCTTCGATCTGCCCGTAGCAGACCCGGCTGCCCTTCCGCACCCGCACCCAGCGGTTCTTCATCAGCGATGCCGCCGGGTCACGCACCCGCCCCCGGTATTCGGGATCGGCCGCCCACGGAATGACGCGCCCGCGAGTAGTGAAGCCGACCCGGTCATTGAGGTCATCGAAGGGCAGATCAAGGTAGAAGGGGTTCTCTCGGGGCGTCATCGCGGTCGGAAAGTAGTCATTGGCCGCTGTTCGACGCTCCGTCCGGCACTGCTTGCCTACCTTTCGGCCATCGCATCCCCCGTAGGCGGCATACCAGTTGTCGTTGTAGGTGGATAGCTTTTGGCTTCCGTCCGCAGCATTCGGATCGAAAATCTCCCCCACCCAGAACGTGGTGGCGACGATTCGGGTATGCCACGGATAGGCGCGCCCGCCCGAGCTGGGGTGCACTGCTGCCGAGGTCCCAGCAACCGGCGTACCCCCAGGCGTTCCGGTCGAAGACGACGGGCTCGCCGCGCAGCCGCTGACCACCAGCATGGTGGCCACAGCGGCTGCCGCGAGTCGACTCACCGGATGACGAGCCCGGTTTGGTCGTCGGCGACATCGAACCGAACCACATCGCCGTCTTGAATCTCACCGGAAAGCAGCTTCTTGGCCAAAGCGTCTTCGATGCTGGTTTGCACCAGGCGCTTCAACGGACGAGCCCCGTAGACCGGATCGAAGCCAGTCAAGGCCAGCCAGTCGCGGCCCGCTTGGCTGACCTCGATCGTGATCCGACGATCGGCGAGCCGCTTGGCCAAGCGACCCAGCTGAATGTCGACGATTCGGGCCAGATCCTGCGCGGACAGCGGATCGAAGAGCACGATTTCGTCCAGCCGGTTCAGGAACTCGGGTTTGAATGCCTGCCGGACGACCCCCATCACCGCGTCATTCTTGGCCGAAGCATCCAAGTTGGGGTCGGCCAAGAACTGTGATCCCAGGTTCGAGGTCATGATCATGATCACATTGCGGAAGTCGACGGTGCGTCCTTGACCGTCGGTGAGCCGCCCATCGTCGAGCACCTGAAGGAGCACATTGAAGACATCGGCGTGCGCCTTCTCAACCTCATCAAGCAGCACCACCGAGTAGGGACGCCGGCGCACGGCCTCGGTCAGCTGGCCGCCCTCTTCGTAGCCGACATAGCCAGGAGGGGCACCTACGAGGCGCGAAACCGAATGCTTCTCTCCGTACTCGCTCATGTCGATGCGCACGATGGCGCGCTCATCATCAAAGAGGAATTCGGCGAGAGCTTTCGCCAGTTCGGTCTTACCCACACCGGTTGGGCCCAGGAACAGGAAGGAGCCTGTAGGACGGTTCGGGTCGGAGATTCCGGCCCGGGAACGCCGCACCGCATCAGCCACAGCTGCCACCGCCTGACGTTGCCCGATGAGTCGCTCACCCAGGTGGGCTTCCATGTTGAGCAACTTCTCGGATTCCCCTTGCAGCATTTTGCCCACCGGGATTCCGGTCCAGGCAGAAACCACTTCGGCAATGTCCGAGGCCGACACTTCCTCACTGACCATGGGCTTGGTGGCCTGTTCGGCGGCCGTGGCGTGAGTCAGCTCGGTTTCCAGATGCGGGATTTCGGCGTAGAGGATTTCCGAAGCCTTCGTCAGATCTCCTTCACGCTGGGCCCGCTCGGCCTCGATCCGTAGTGCGTCAATCTTCTCTTTGATCTCACCGACCCGATTCAGCCCAGACTTCTCCGACTCCCATCGAGCTTCCAGGCCCCGGAGCTCTTCCTTGGCGTCGGCCAATTCGGCGGTCAGCCGGGCATAGCGGTCTTTGGAGCCCGCATCGGATTCTTTCTCCAACGCGAAAGCCTGCATCGTCATTTTGTCGATATCGCGGCGCAGCATGTCGATCTCTTCGGGAGAGGAGTCGATTTCCATCCGCAGTCGCGAGGCAGCCTCGTCGATCAGATCGATGGCCTTGTCGGGAAGCTGACGTGAGGTGATGTAGCGGTTCGACAAAGAGGCCGCCGCGACCAGCGCCGAGTCGGTAATCCGCACCTTGTGGTGGGCCTCGTAGCGCTGACGCAGTCCGCGCAGGATAGCGATGGTGTCTTCGACCGAAGGCTCACCGACGAACACTTGCTGGAAGCGCCGCTCCAAAGCAGGATCCTTTTCGATCCGTTCGCGGTACTCGTCCAAGGTGGTGGCGCCGATCATTCGGAGCTCGCCTCGGGCCAGCATGGGCTTGAGCATGTTTCCGGCGTCCATGCTGGAATCACCCGATGCCCCCGCACCCACAACGGTGTGGAGTTCGTCAATGAAGGTGATGACCTGACCTTCGGCGTCCCGAATTTCGGTGAGTACCGCCTTGAGGCGCTCTTCGAACTCGCCACGGTATTTCGCGCCCGCAACCATGGAAGCCAGGTCAAGACTGACCACCCGACGGCCTTTCAAAGAGTCGGGAACGTCTCCGGCCACCACGCGTTGAGCAAGCCCTTCCACCACGGCGGTCTTCCCCACCCCGGGCTCACCGATCAGCACCGGGTTGTTCTTGGTGCGCCGCGCCAAAACTTGAACCACCCGGCGAATCTCGGCATCCCGACCGATGACGGGGTCAAGCTTGCCGTCGCGCGCCTTCGCGGTCAGGTCCACCGAGTATTTGTCGAGGGCCGATTCGCTGCCCTCGTCTTCGGGGGATGTAACTCGGGCGCTGCCACGGGCCTGGCTGAATGCAGCCTCAAGCTTGCTGGTCGTGGCGCCGAGCTCATCCAACAGCTTTTTCGCTTCGCTGGGGATGG
>CAYWIN010000128.1:0-6055 GCA_964458365.1 uncultured Propionibacteriaceae bacterium | reverse complement strand
ACCCTGGCTGAGGCCACCCAGTGGATGAAAGCCAACCCTGTCTACAGCCAGGACGTTCCCATCCCCACCCAATGCGTGGTCGGCTATATCGATCCGGCCCAGGCGAGCTCGTCCGCGTTGGAGAGCCACCTCAATGAACTCACCGCTTGCCTGTGGAAGGTGTGGTCTCCCCCGGTGACCGCGGCCGGTTTCGAGATGCCCCGTCCGCCTGTCACCGTGTATAGCTCGGACATCACCACACCGTGCGGCACCGCGGATGCGGGAAACGCCTTCTACTGTGCCGCCGACCAGCACATCTATTACTCAAAGAGCCTGTACAAGGCGCTGCCCAGTTCACTGCGCAACAAGCCTTTTGTGCCCGACATGGTGGTCGCCCACGAGTTCGGTCACGCAGTCCAGGCGCGAACCGGCATCTTGGCTGCCGAGAAGATCCGGGAGGCGAAGGCCTCCTCATCAAGCTCGGCCGCCGAGTACTCGCGCCGCACCGAAGTCCAAGCCGACTGCCTGTCGGGCTTGTACCTCCATGCCGTATCCGAAGCCTCAGCCCTGGGAAACGGCGACCTCGCCACATTGAAGAAGCTCGCCCAGGCGCTGGGTGACGATTCGCAAGGAGCACGAGGCCCCGGCGATCACGGCACAGGGGCGTCACGAAGGTTCTGGTTCACCACAGGAGTCGAAAACTCTCAGATCGGAAAGTGCAACTCGTTCAGCGCACCGTCATCGAAGGTGCGCTGAGTTAACGAGTAACCAGGGCAACGGCGATAGCAGCTAGGCCCTCGCCTCGCCCGGTGAGACCCAGACCGTCAGTGGTGGTTCCCGAGATACTCACCGGTGCGCCCACCACGGAAGTGAGGATGTGCTCGGCCTCTTGACGTCGGGCCGCCATTCGCGGACGCTGCCCAATGACTTGGATGGAGAGATTCACCACCGAATACCCGGCTTGGCCGAGCCGGGCCACAGTTTCAGTTAAGAAGGCAACGCCGCTGGCTTTGGCCCAAGCCGGATCGTCGGTGCCAAAGTTTCCGCCGATATCGCCCAGCCCCGCAGCGGCCAGAAGGGCGTCAACAGCGGCATGGGCGGCAACATCTCCATCGGAATGCCCAGCCAGCCCATCGGGCTCGTCGGCAAAGTGCAGCCCTGCGACCATCATCGGAATGCCTGGTTCGTAGGCATGGACGTCGGTGCCGACGCCGATACGAAGGTTCATCCGCGCCGCCGCACGATCGCCTCAACCATGGCCAGATCGGCGGGCTCGGTGATCTTCAGCGCCTCACGTGAACCTTCCACCAAAACCACGGGTTCGCCAATCGCCTCGATAGCGGTGGCGTCATCGCTGACTTCCAGTCCCGCCGCGTGGGCTGAATCCAGTGCCCGGACCAACACATCTCGTCGGAAGCCCTGCGGAGTTTGCACTGCCCGCAGTGGCGTTCGGTCGACCACTACTGACGTGCCTTGATCGGTCAAACGACGGATCGAATCAACGACGGGGACCACCGGGACACAGCCTTGGGCGCCATCGCGAAGCGCCTCGATCACCCGAACAACGACGGCAGCAGGCACCGCCGGACGGGCCGCGTCGTGCACCAACACAAATTCGCTATCGGCCAGGTTTGGATCGCCCGCGATAGCGGCAAGTCCGGCGCGAACCGAATCCTGACGCCGCTCACCGCCGAAGACGTGCGAAGCAGGGATCGGTGAATCAGCCAGTGCTGTTTCGAAGGCAGCCCGATCAGCTTCCGGAATGACCACCACAGCACGTTCCACGCCGCCAGCACTCAAGGCATCCAAACTCCGTCGCACTGCTGTGCGTCCGGCAATGTCGCGAAGAGCTTTGGGCGGCCCGGCACCCAGTCTGAGTCCAGCACCGGCAGCCACCACAATGGCGACGACCGGACCGTAAGAATCCATGACCCGGAAGGCTTGCGATCAGGAAGCCAGGACCTCGTCGAGCAGCACTTCGGCGCGGTCTTCAGCGACCTTTTCCGCCAGAGCTAGCTCGGAGACCAGGATCTGACGTGCTTTGGCCAACATCCGCTTCTCACCTGCAGACAGACCGCGCTCGCGCTCACGGCGCCACAGGTCACGAACGACCTCAGCGACTTTGAGCACATTTCCGGAATGAAGCTTCTCCAAGTTGGCCTTGTAACGACGAGACCAGTTCGTTGGCTCCTCAGCATGAGGGGCTCTCAGCACTCCGAAGACACGTTCCAGACCGTCAGCGTCCACCACATCGCGAACACCAACAAGGTCAAGATTGCAAGCAGGGACCCGAACCACCAGATCGGTCTGGCCGACGATACGCAAGACAAGGTAAAGCTTGTCTTCGCCTTTGATCGTTCGGGTTTCAAGTGCTTCGATGACTGCCGCGCCATGATTGGGGTAGACCACAGTCTCACCGATTGTGAACGTCATATCAGCGTTTACCACCTTTCCCGACTACCTAGTCTAGCACTTCCGGGCCCTTTCAGAAAGGGCATCAATCCTAGCCAGGGGCCCATTTCCGGGGTTGACAGGGCTCACGATTTGTGCAGCCAGAGCGGTCGAATAGGCGCACGGAGAGTGAATTGGCTGGTCAATTCCGCATTGCCCACAGATGGGCTTCCCGAGACGAAATAGAAGTGGGCACGGAAGGAACCTCGTGCCCACTTCCCCCATGATGAGATACCGAGGGCTCAAGCCGCCACATTGACCGGCTTGACCGGGAAGATCGACTTTGCGGCGATCACCAGGGCAGCTGCCACCACCACACCGGCCACCAGGCTGATCAGGAATCCCCCAATCGCGGCCGGAAGTGGTTCGAAAGCAAACAGCACGAAGATGCCGCCGTGAGGTGCTCGAAGGCCCACCCCCAGCGCCATACTCAGTGCCCCCGTCACGGCCCCACCGGCCATCATGGAGGGAATGACCCGCAGCGGATCGGCAGCCGCAAAGGGGATGGCACCTTCAGAGATGAAAGATGCACCCAGCAGCCAGGCCGCAGCGCCGTTCTCTCGCTCCACCGGGGTGAAGAGCTTCTTGCGCACGACCGTCGCCAGCGCCATGGCCAGCGGCGGAACCATTCCGGCAGCCATCACGGCAGCCATCACCATGAAGTTGGCCTCCGTCGCCGCAGACAAGCCTGCGGTGGCAAAGAGGTAGGCCGCCTTATTGACCGGGCCACCCAGATCGATACACATCATCAGTCCGAGCACCACACCCAAGATGATTGCCGATCCACCCGACATTCCGGTCAGGGCGGCTTGCATGGCCTTAGTCAGGTTTGCCAGCGGATTACCCAGGAAGAAGTACATCACCGCACCGGTGATGAAGGTGACCACCAAGGGGATGATCACCACCGGCATCAAGCCCGCCAGCCAGCGAGGCGCTTTCATTCCGACCAGCCAGGCGGCCAGGACACCGGCCAACAACCCGGTGACCAGACCGCCGAGGAACCCGGCACCCAAAGTGACTGAGATCGCGCCACCCACAAACCCTGGGGCGATGCCCGGACGTCCGGCCAGCGCGTAGGCGATGTATCCGCTCAAAGCCGGAACAAGGAAGTTGAAGGCAGCAGCACCGACAGCGAACATCACCGCACCCAGAGTCATCCAGAATCCGGCAGGCATGCTGGTGAGCGACGAGTGCGCCAAGACCAACTCACCGATCGACGTCCCGCTCGCTGCGGCAGCCTGACAATCCGTCACACTGATCCAACTCAGCTCCGTGCAGGTGCGCGCACCGCTGGCGCCGGGCACCAGCGAAATATCGAATCCGCCAAACAGGAAGCTCAACGCAATCAGCAGCCCGCCGGCGGCCACAAACGGAATCATGTAGGACACACCGGTCATCAGCGCGGTCTGGATCCGGCGACCCCACCCCATTTTCGCCTCCGGGGGAGAGTCCGACACTTCTGCGGACGCACCGGCGGCAACCTTCGCCGCTCGCGGGTCGTGTGCCGCAACCAAAGCTTCCGCGATCATCTTCTCCGGCTCGCTGATCGCCCGCTTCACGCCTGCCTCAATGACCGGCAGCCCGGCAAATCGCTCTCGGTCTCGTACCGGGAGGTCGGTGGCGAAGATCGCCGCATCAGCCCGAGCGATCACGTCAGGGTCCAACCAGTCGATCCGACCTGACCCTTGGGGCTCCACCTGGATGTCGATCTGCGCTGCTGCCGCGGCCTGGCTGAGTCCGTCGGCAGCCATGAAAGTGTGGGCAATCCCGGTCGGACACGATGTGACCGCCACGATGAGCGGGCGCGGCTTCGTATCCGCAGAATCCGCGACGGCGGCAGGTTCCGGCTCCGGCCGGGTCGCCTGGTTTACCAAGTCGACGACCTGATCGGCGGTGGCTGCATTGCGCAGGGCATCAGTGAACTCGGTGCGCATCAGCGACCGGGCCAGCATCGCCAGCAGCTCCAAGTGAGCATCATCGGAGCCTTCGCTGGCTGCGATCATGAAAGCGATATCGGCCGGACCATCAGCAGCTCCGAAATCCACCGGAGGGCTCAAACGGGCGAAGGCCAAGGAGTTGGTGGACACCGCTGCCGACCGACAGTGTGGGATAGCGATTCCGTTGCCCATTCCGGTGGGCAGCTTCGCTTCCCGGGCCAGCGCATCTCGCCTCAAGCCTGCTTCGTCCGCTCTTCCGGCGTGAGCAATCACCGCGGCCAAGGCCTGAATGACCTCGGACTTGGTCGTGCCCAGATCGGCGTCGAGCCGGACCAGTTCTGGACTGATGAGTGGGATTGGTTGTGGAGACATCATTGTTCCTTTGGTGGTGAGGGCAAGCGTTCAGCGGAGCCTGGTCAGCTGAACGCGTTCGGCGGCCAGTTGATCAGGCCGCGGGAGCTGAGTACCGGCGAGTGCGGCAGCCGCCGAGCCATGGGCAATGGCCTGGCGGAGTCGTTCTGGCTCGTCGAACCCTTGGCTTTCCGCAATCAGATAGCCCGCGATGGCGGAGTCGCCCGCGCCAACGGTGCTGCGCAGCGAGATCGGCGGAGGGGTACCCCACCAAGCTCCGCGAGCAGTAACAAGAGCAGCCCCGGCACCACCCAAGGTGACCAGGACTGCTCCCACACCTGCGGCAACCAGGGAATCCGCAGCGGCAACGCTGGCGCTGGGATCTCCGGCCGCCGCAGCGGCTTCTAGGTGATCGCCGCGCGTGCCGGTGAGCTGGGCGAGCTCTTCGGCATTCGGCTTGATCACATCGGGGGCGGCGCCGGGGAAGGCTGCCGCGAGAGCGCGAAGTGGGGCATCAGAGGTGTCGACGGCCACTTTGACACCCAATGGCCGCAGCGCAACAACTAGCTCGGCGTACCAGGCCGGATCGACTCCCGGAGGAAGCGAGCCGGAAAGTACCACCCACTCTGCGCCGCGCGCCTGGTCGGCCAACACTCGGGCCAAATCGGCGATGCTAGCTGGGCTCAGCGCCGGACCGGGCTCGTTGATCTTGGTGGTTCGGCCGTCCGGATCACTCAGCGTCATATTGGTGCGCACCGCGGCACCCAGCGGCACCCGTCGATACGGCAGCCCGATCGCGTCGAGCCCGGCAAGAATCGGGTCACCCTGGTCGGCGGGCAACACCGCGCAAACCTCTCGGCCTGCGGAGTACAGCACGCGGGCAACGTTGATGCCCTTTCCCCCCGGATCCTGACGAACCTTTGCGGCGCGCTGCACCTCACCGGGCCGCAAAGGGGTGTCCAAGACGATGGTGTGATCGATGGAGGGGTTCGCGGTCAGTGTGAGGATCATGCCAACACCACCTGTATTCCGATTGCCTGAAGGTGGTCGTAGTGAGCTGGGGAGAGCTCCGAATCGGTGATCAACACGTCGATTTGTTCGAGAGGAGCGAAACTCACCATGAGTTCTGCTCCCACCTTGCTGCTGTCGGCCAGCACGATGACCGACTTGGCCGCACGCACCATGGCCGCCTTCACGGCCGCTTCATCGACATCCGGGGTAGACAAGCCATGGCTGACAGACAGCCCGTTGGTACCAATGAAGGCGACATCGCAGCGCAACGCAGAGATCGCGGTGACCGCTTCCGGCCCGACCGTGGCACCGGTGAGTCCACGCAC
>CAYWIN010000127.1:1027-6063 GCA_964458365.1 uncultured Propionibacteriaceae bacterium | reverse complement strand
GGCCTCCAGATACGGCGGACATTCCGGCGGCAACCTGCGCCGGAGTGTTCGGCATAACCCGAACCACCGCTGCACCCTCCGGCAGCGACTGCTCAATGGTGGACAAGGTGATCCCGGCACAGAGCGAGACAACGACCGCGTCGGACCGCATCGCCTGCGCAACCTGAGGAAGAAGCGCGCCCGCATCTTGGGGTTTCACCACGACGACGATCGTGTCAGCGCCCTGAACGGCGGTGGTGAGATCTGCCGACCCCACCCCATAGCGCTCCCGGATCTCATCCAGGCGAGGTTGATATCGGTCTACGGCCGTGATGCGGTTGGGGGCCCACCCCGACCGCACGAGGCCACCGATGACGGTTTCGCCCATCACTCCAGCGCCGATCACCACCAGTTCGCTCATCGTCCAGCCACCACCTCTGCGATTTGAACAGCATTCAATGCCGCGCCTTTGCGCAGATTGTCTCCGACCACGAACATCACCAAACCCGTGCCGTCCGGTACCGACTGATCGGCCCGGATTCGTCCCACCAAACAATCATCGGTTCCCGCGCCTTCGCGTGGCGTCGGAATCTCGGACAGCTTCACCCCGGGGGCCTGAGCCAACAGCTCCGTGGCGCGCTGCACGCTCAGCGGACGAGCGAACTCGGCATGGATGCTCAAGCTATGGCCACTGAAGACCGGTACCCGAACGCAGGTCCCGGCGACCAAGAGGTTGGGGATGTGCAGGATCTTCCGCGACTCATTGCGCAGCTTTTGTTCTTCATCGGTTTCAAACCAGCCATCGTCAACAATCGAACCGGCCAGCGGAACCACATTGAAAGCGATTGGACGCAGGTACGGTGCCGGGTCGACGCCGCCCAGCGCCTGACCGTCCAACGCCAGCTGAGCGGGATCGCCGACAGCGGCAACTTGGTCGGCGAGGGCTCGAACGCCCGCCAATCCGGAACCAGAAACTGCCTGATAGGTCGACACAGTGAGCCGAACCAGGCCTGCTTCGTCGTGAAGGGGCTTGAGTACGGGCATCGCAGCCATCGTGGTGCAGTTGGGGTTGGCGATGATTCCCTTCGGTCGACGAAAGGCGTCTTCGGGATTCACTTCGCTGACGACTAATGGAACCTCGGGGTCGCCCCGCCAGGCCGACGAATTATCGACTACGACGGCGCCGGCGGCTGCCACTCGGGGCGCATACTCGCGCGACGTCGCGCCGCCTGCGGAGAACAGGGCCAGGTCCAGCCCGGCGAAGTCGGCGGTGGCAATATCTTCGACGACGATGTCTTTCCCAGCCCACGGCAGAGTGGTTCCTGCCGAACGTGACGAGGCAAAAAAGCGGATCTGATCGACGGGAAAATTCCGTTCAGCCAGCAGGGTCCGCATGACTCTGCCTACTTGGCCTGTGGCTCCAAATACTCCAACGCGCATGCGACTAGCCTACCGAGGCTGCGCCTGGGTCCAGGTTGCCGACCAGTGCAACGACCCGAAGGTCAGACAATCGCTTTCGCCGCAAAGGCCACACAGCGATGACCCTTGCGGGTAACGATGCCGTGATCGCCCTCAACAAGGCTTTCAAAATCGGTTGGCGAAACACGGAGCTCCAGCTGTTCGCCGTTCACGTCTTTGAACTTCACCAGGTAGACATGGTGCGCGACGCCTTTACGTCCGGGACGTTCATGGTCCCGTTTCGCCAGCACGGTGGCCTCAAGTTCCGTTTCCGGGAAGAGCACATTCTCGACCTTCTCCCAGCCCACTTGGGCCAGGATTCGCACCGGCGTTCCCACCAACGCCAAAAGGACCACGAAGATCACGACAGCCCCGACAAGGCCAATCACATAGGCGATGAAGTCGACGATTTGCATAGGCTCAGCCTAGCTAGTTCTGCCAGAGACGCTGTCAAAGCCAATCAACGACGCCGGCCAAAGCTGCATACCCGACGAATGCGACCACGTCGAGCAAGAAATGCGCAACGATCAACGGTCCGACGCGTTTCACCTTGAGGTACACCAATCCGAAGACCACCCCCATCACCAGGTTTCCGACGAAGCCGCCGAAGCCCTGGTAAAGGTGATAGCTGCCACGCAACATGGCGCTGCTGATGACGATGATGGCCGTTGACCAGCCCAAATTGGCTGTTCGAATGAACCAGAACCCCACCACGACAACTTCTTCAAGCACGGCGTTCATTGCCGCCAGCCCGATCAGCACCGGGACCGTCCACCAGTGTTGAGTCAGATTGGTGACCGCCACATTGGTGTTGAATCCCCACTGGCGTGCGAACAGATAGAAGGCAAGCCCGGGGATGCCGATTGCGGCGGCCAAAACCACGCCAGAGGCCAGGTCGAAACCTTTGCGCCGAAGGTCGAGCCCCAATTGGGGACGATCACCACTAAGGCGCAGCAGATAGATGGCGAGAAACGCAGGGACCAAGGGAAACGCGATGCCTGCAACTTGGTAGGCCAGGTCGAGCCAGGGCCGGTCTGGAGTGATGGAGTTGTTAATGGTGGTCGTTTGCTGATTCAGCGGAGTGGGCTGACTGAGCTTGTTGACGATCGAGAGTACCGAGTAGATCGCCGACTGACCCAGCGATAGCCCCAGCACCAACAACAACTCCACCCCGGGGCGTTGCGCGGTCTGGAGGCCATGAGGATGGACATCAGGAGCGGCCATGCATCGCTCCGATCGCTAGCGGCCGAGGTGGGTACGGGCGAGTTCCACAGTAGCGGCCAGTGCATCAAATCGCCCGGGTCGGGTCAATCCCCGAGTGCTGACCTCAACCGAGACCTGTCCTCGGAACCCGGAGCGAACCAGCTCGGCCAGCACACTGGCCGGATTCTGGTCGCCCTCACCGAGCAACAGATGCTGATCTGTCGGACCGAAAGTGCCGTCGGCGAGATGGACGTGGGCGAGCCGCTCACCCCAGTCCCGTACCAAATCGATCGCGCGTTGCCGGGCGATCGAAGCGTGGGAAAGGTCCAAAGTGAGGTGATCACAGTCCAACAAAGCGGCGTCCCAACTGGGGGCGTAGGCACGAACCTCTCCCCCACCGGGCCCCCTCCAGGGGTACATATTTTCCACCGCGTAGATCAAGCCCGTCGTGCGCTCAAGGTTGCGAATTCCTTCGGTGAAAGTGGAGGCATATCCGCGTTGCCAACGAAAGGGCGGATGGACGACCACGACGGTGGCCCCCAGCTGCTGAGCTGCTTCCCCTGCTCGACGAAGCTTTCCCCACGGATCAGTTCCCCATACGCGTTGAGTGAGGAGCAAGGTCGGTGCGTGAATCGCGGTGACCGGCGTCTGGTGATAGCGAGCGAGTTCCGCCAAGACGGACTGGCGGGTTGAGTCCTCATCGATTCCGACCATGATCTCGATGCCGTCGAAGCCGAGTCGCGATGCCAAGGAAAACGCTGCGGAGGTTGATTCGGGGTACACCGAGGATGAAGACAGGACCAACGAAATGTCAGGGTCTCGGTTGCTCGGCACGGTCCCATGGTAGGCAGGTCTCTTTGCGCTGGCGGGACAGGCCTCCAACCCTCGATTTCGCACCTGGGGCACCGTGCGGCAACAATGAGGGCATGCATGTCGATCATCTGACCTTCGCCGTCGGCCCGTCTGGGCTCAAGGCAGAGGCAAAACGGCTCGGCGACCTCCTGGGGGAGAAGTTCCTCAATGGCGGTTTTCACCCTCGGTTCGGAACCAGCAACCGGATTTTGCCTCTCGCCGACGACCGCTACCTCGAAGTTGTCGAGGTTCTCGAACATCCGGCGGCCGAAAAGGCTGCTTTTGGCCAGGCCGTGCGCGCCCGCTCCCAGATGGGCGGCGGATGGATGGGATGGGTTGTCTCTGTCGATGACCTCTCCGATTATGAGCAGCGCCTCGACCGTAAAGCCGTTCATGGCTCCCGGCACTTCCCTGACGGACGGCTCCTGGAGTGGGAGCAGCTTGGTGTGCGAGGCCTGTTGGCTGACCCGCAGCTGCCGTACTTCATCAAGTGGGACTCTGACCCGTCGCTGCTTCCCAAGGCGCTTCCCGGAACGATTCGGCTTGCCGAAATCGAGATTGCAGGCACCCGTGATCGTGTCGAGGAATGGCTCGGCGTAGATCTGGATGAGGTCTTTGACGAGGTCAATGTGAAGTTCACCTCGCCCTACGGCCAGCCAGGACTGCAGGCAGCAACCTTCCTCACGAAGAACGGGCCCGTCCGCATCTGAACGCTGCTCGCCGGCCCCGACCAATCCTCTGCGACTGAGGACGTGTCAGTGCGAGGCGTTAGCTTCAGGGCATGGCGAAAACTTCCCGGATCTACCGGTGCTCCGAATGCGGCTGGACAACCGTACGTTGGGTCGGTCGCTGCGGTGAGTGTCAGGCCTGGGGAAGTGTCAGTGAAGCCGCTGCAGCCCCGCCGGCCGCCCACACGGTGGTTGTTCCGGCCAGTCCGATCAATCGTGTGCCGTTCGACACGGCGAGTGCGATCCCGACCGGGCTGGCAGAGCTTGACCGTGTCTTGGGTACCGGCCTGAACCCCGGTGCCGTCGTGCTGTTGGCTGGTGAGCCCGGTGTCGGGAAATCCACCTTGCTTCTCGCAGTCGCTGCGCATTGGGCGAACGGCGGGCGGCGCACCCTCTACGTCAGTGCTGAGGAATCCGCTTCTCAGGTGCGACTGCGTGCCGAACGCACTGGATGCGTTCATGACCAGCTCTATCTCGCTGCTGAGAGCGACCTGGGCGCAGTATTGGCTCATATCGAGCAGATCAATCCCGAGCTTCTCGTCCTTGATTCGGTCCAGACTGTGCATGTTCCTGGAGCCGATTCTTCACCGGGCGGTGTCGCTCAGGTTAAGGAGGTCACCACGGCGTTGGTTCGGGTCGCCAAACAACGCAACCTGCCCGTGGTGCTCGTCGGCCATGTCACCAAAGAAGGCACAGTCGCTGGGCCCCGAACGTTGGAGCACTTGGTTGACGTGGTGCTGACTTTTGAGGGCGAGGGGCACTCCACCTTGCGCCTGGCCCGAGCCACAAAGAACCGGTACGGCCCCGCTGACGAGG
>CAYWIN010000127.1:0-1017 GCA_964458365.1 uncultured Propionibacteriaceae bacterium | reverse complement strand
TTGAACTCACCGAGCACGGCATTTCTGAAGTCAGCGACCCCAGCGGATTGTTCGCATCACTGCGACCCGAACCATCACCGGGCACCTGCCAGACAATCACCATGGCTGGACGCCGCCCGCTACTCACGGAGATTCAAGCGTTGGTCGCGCCCAGCGCCGCCCCGGCCCCACGTCGAATCACACATGGGCTGGATGGCGGTCGGATAGCCATGATTTTGGCCGTCTTACAACGCCGAGCGGGAATCAAGCTGCACACCAAAGAGGTGTACGCAGCCACCGTGGGCGGGCTGCGGGTGTGCGACCCAGCTACCGACCTTGCGGTGGCGATTGCCGTCGCTTCAGCCTCGAGTAATCGTCCGGCACCTGCCCGAGTCATCGCCTTGGGGGAAGTCGGTCTCTCCGGGGAGCTTCGGCGCGCTTCGGGAGTGGAGCGTCGGGTTATTGAAGCTGCACGGCTTGGTTTCGACACGGCGGTCATCCCCGCGGGCTCTGCAGTGTCGGTGTCGGGAATCACGGTGATCGAAGTGTCGACGGTGAGTCAGGCCTTGGCTGCTTTGGAGGTACACGGCGCAGGTTCCCGCATCACCGAAAGGTCCCGAAATCTGAATATCGCTTGACCAGCAATCTGGCGTGTGTGGGCTAAGCCTTGGTCAACTGGATGGGCAGGCGGGCGTCTGTCTGGCCGAACACCTGCGCTGTGCCGAGGTAGGTTCCCGCACCCAACACGGCCTTGACATTCACACATCCAGCCTTTGAACGTCCGCCGGGCCACGTGATTGCCACCACCGCTGATTCCTTGGACTTCAGAGCGACCCTCTTCACTGGCACCCATTTGGCGCAGTCTTCGGTGCTCCAGATTCGGTCTTTCCCACTAGTTACGGTCAGTTTCAGGTTTGCCGGAGAAATCGTCATCGCGCATGGCTGAGCGCCATTGTTCACCACAGTCACTTTGAACGGTTGCACGGTTCCCGATACGAGTTTCTGATACCCCGCCAAGCTGACGCCCACATCTGAAGG
>CAYWIN010000126.1:0-6068 GCA_964458365.1 uncultured Propionibacteriaceae bacterium | reverse complement strand
CGATGCCCCCGGGCGGTAGACCGCTGCGGCCAAAGCTGTGAGGACCTGAGCGCTTCGCGGACCGAACGACAACACATCCCCGTCAGCCATGTCGACGAAGCGTCGACGCTCACCGGCAGGGGTGAGGGCCAAGGCTGGCTTGGAGCTGAGCAGCCCATCGACACCACCGGCCGATTCCAGCCCGTGGGTCATCATCAAGATGAGGTCCGGCTTCGCAGCAACGACCGCTTCGTCGGTGAGCGGGCGCATAGCGCTCCACCCTTGTTCGGCGGCAACATCGATCCCGCCTAGGGCTTTCACCAGTTCGCCGGCGCCGGAGTCATCGCCCAGCAGGTAATAGACCCCCGACTGCGCGCGAACGTAGAGAAAGACGATCCGTAACCGTCGATTGGCGGGCGGCGTCAGACGAGCAATGCTGGTCTTGGCTTGGACGATGTCGTTCCCAATCCGCTGAGCCAGTAGGCGTCCGGCCTCAGGGACTCCCAGAATGGCAGCAACATCGGTGGCGAGAGATTGCGCCCCGGCATAGCTGGCCACGTTGTGGACGAACACCACCGGGACACCGGTGTCGGCAAGCTGTTCGATCACATCGCGCGGCCCGACGCTGCCGTCGGTAATGACCACGCTAGGACGGACACCCAGCACGGCTTCAGCATTGATCGCGTGCCCGTCAGTGCTGACCACTGGGAGTCGTTCGGTGCCCGGGAAATTGGTGGAAATGTCACGGGCGGCCAAACGATCCCCGAGACCGAGTCCCCACACTGTTGCCGCAATGGAGCCTGAAAGGTCGAAGGCGACGATGCGCGATGTGTCGTTGATCGTCACCTTTCGATCGCCACCGCGATGATGCGAGGTGACAGTCACCGGTAGCGCGGATGTCACCCCGGACGCCACCGGCATGATTTCGCGGTTGGCCAGCACCGCGGTGGCCGGGCCGGTCAGGGTCCGCGGGTCGGCGACCGGGGAGAGTTCGGTCAGGGGCGGTTGTCCACCCGATTGCGGCGCGCCCGCGGATCCCGATGCACAACCGGTGAGCGTGAGAACGATTCCGACCAGTATGGCCAGGGCTTTCCTCGCCGATCGCATCAGCTCAGCCTCCGTCGCAGCACGAACAGCGTGGCCGCCGACCCCAGCAACGCACCGGCCACACCGGAGCCCACCCCGACCAGCCAGGGTCCCGATCCTGGGCTTTGGGTCGCGGCGGTGCTCGCCGTCGGTGCGTCGGGATTTGGGGATTGGCACCCGGGCTGGATGCGGTAGCTCACCGTGACCGGGTCGAAGGCTGTCCCGGCCGAATAGTTGGTGAATGCCTGACTTCCTGGACCAGTCAGGGTGCCCGGTACCGATGTCACCGTGACCTGGTCGCCGTTGCGCGTAACGCTGGCCGGATCAACGACGAGGTTGAGGAAGCTCAACCCGGGGACTGTGGTGCGTTTGGCCTTTCCGGCCATCGCGTCTTCCATGCTGGTGCTGGCGAAGTCCAGATCCAGTGCGCCCGCAGTGCCCGACATTCGCACTCGGGGGTTACCCATCGACGTGTTGAGGGAGCCGTGATGTCCGGTAAACGTTGCGGTGCCGGAGAAGGAAAGGGTGACCGCTCCCGTGTTCGGATCGTGTTTTCCAGTTCCGCCCCGCCAGGTGAAGGCGGGGGTTTTGTAGCTGACAGGGCCGGTGGTGGACCAGTCACCGTTGGCGATTGAACCGCTGATGTAGGCCCGGAAGGACTCTTTGACTCCCCAGGTGAGGGTCGCGTCGCTAACCGGGCACCCCGATTCAGGTGCCGCGACCGGTTTGGCGGATGCGGCGGAGTTGGACGCTGCGGGGGCGGCGGCATAGCGCCCAGCCGATGTCGCCGACCAGCTGGATGATGCCGTCGAACCGATGCGGAAACTGACCGGGTCGAGCGCGGTCCCGGCCGGATAGAACGATGAGCCTGAATAGGAGAAGACCCGTGCACCGGCCGCGGTGAGGGTTGCGGGCACGTCGGTGAAGGCAACGGTTTTGCCTGTCGTGCGGGCCGCTCGTCCCGCCAGATTCAAAGAGGCTAGATCAATCGTGCCGAAGCCCGACACGGTCGCGCGGAGGGTGGCCTTGGTCGCTGAGGTCACAGTGATCGTGGGCGCAGCGAAGGTCAGGTTGAGGGTGCCGTGATGCCCGGAGAATCGGACGGCGCCACGGTAGGCCGTGGTGCCTTGAGCGTTCGGAGGGTGTGCCGATGTGGATGCCTGCCCGAAGCGGAAGCCGTCTTTGGCACTGCCTGCACCCGAGCTGAGCGCAATGCTTCCTTGCGCAATCGGGCCGGTCACATAGCTGCGGAAGGATGCCTTTATTCCCCAGGCGAGGTATCCCGCGGGAGCTTTCGAGGAGTCGGGTTTTCCTGGGTTGGGGTTCGGTGCGGGAGAGGTGCCGTGCGTGGGAACGGCCGACGGTATGGGGCCTGGGGTCGGGTTTGTGGGTGTATCGCTGAGTTGCCAGCTTGCCGAGACCGGATCCAACGCTTTGCCTGCGGAATAGAAGCTTGCTCCGTTGAGCGTAAAGAGCGTCGTCCCGGTGGATGTCAGGGTTGCCGCCGCGTTGGTGATCGTCACGGTCCTGCCTTGGGTGGCGACCGCGGCTGAAATGTCGAGGTCGGCGATCGGTACTGCTCTTCGTTTTGTGCCTTCGCTGTCGACGGCGTCGACCAGGAGCTGCGCTCGGTTGCTTTGCACGCGAATGGTCGGATGCGAAAGCGTCAGGTCCAAGGTTCCGCCATGTCCGGTGAATCGGACGGCTCCTTGGGCCGTGACATCGGCTTCGGTGTCGCCCCAGGTGCCCGTGGCTTCAGCGAAGGTGGTCTGCTTTCCGTTGTCCGTTGCGGGCGCCGAGACCGTGACCGCGCCGTGAGCGATCGGACCGGTCACATAGCTGCGGAAGGATGACAAGACTCCCCAGCGGATCGTTCCGTCAGTGACGTTTACCGTGCCGGAGGCTCCGTGTGCGGCGGGGACACCGGTGAGTGCGGCGATAGCGCCCGCACTCACGATCAGCACCCACATCCAGCGAAGCGCGCCAGCTGTCCCGTTTCGACCCACGATCTCACCATCACTTCCCGTCCGCCCCTCGGACGCGTCGTTAGGTTAGCCTCCCCTTACTTATTTAAGGTAGGGCGCGCTTGCGCATTTCTCATCTATTGGTCAACAAGGGAAGGACGTCATGTCGACCACACCCATTCACCGGTTACGGAAGGCACGCCACAGCGTCGCCATCTGCGTAGCCTTCACTCTCGCGGCCGGAACGGTCGCACTCAGCCCAGTGCCCGCCCAGGCGAGTGACACCACAGCCATTTCGGACGGGACGATCACCTGGGGCTTCAAGCGCGCTTTCCGCAGCTATCTGGTCGGCCCCATTGCCAACGGGAAAGTCACCATCAGCGACCCGGCCACCGATGACGGCACACAGACGACCTTCACACAGGCATCAGGCACCTGGTCTACCCAGACGGCCACCGTCGCAACCAAAGGCTCGGTGAACTACTACGGCCACCACGGCGCCTTGGACTTCACCATTTCCGAGCCGCGGATCACGATCACCGACGGCACCGCTCAACTCGTCGTTGACGCCGTCGGCAGCGACAAAGTCAGTTACCACGATCTCGCTTTGGCCAATATTGATCTCTCGGGTGCGGTGAGCGTCAACGACGGTCGCGTGACCATCACAGATGCTCCCACCACCATTACCAGCGCCGGAGTCCCTCTACTCAGCAACTTCTATAGCGCCGGAACGAGCCTGGATCCCATCAACGCCACCTTCGACGCTCGCGCGGCATCTGCAAGCTCCCTTTCCGACGTGAGCGTCACCCGAGGCACACCAGGCACGGTGACGGTGAAGGTCACTCCGCTCACAGCTACCGGCACAGTAACCCTGACCGGGGTGGGCGAAGACCGCACCGCGAATGTCGTCGAGGGAGCCGCCAACTTCACCTTCCCCGACACGACCAAGCCCAGCTCCTACCCGCTCACCGCCACCTATTCCGGCGATAGCCAGCTTCGAAGCTCAACAACCAAAGGCACCTTTACCGTCACGAAGACTCCGACGACCAGCACCATCACCGCAAGCACGGTCGATCACGGAACAACGGCCACCGTCGCTGTTGACGTTGGTCCCTCAACCGCAACCGGCAACGTCACCCTCACCGGACTCGGCTCCCCGCGGGTAGCGCCAATCGAGGCGGGCAAAGCCAATTTCACGATTCCGGCGTCCACGCCGGCGGGAAGCTACCCCCTACAGGCGACCTACAGCGGGGATTCTGACCACGCCGCCTCGACCGGTTCGGGAAGCCTCACGATTTCTGGACCAGCAACACTTGTCGTGTCTCACACACGGGTGAGCGAAAGCGCCTCGACGACCGTCACCGTCACCGGCACCGGATTCGAGCCGGGCCAGACCACGGCGACCCGGCCACCCCTGGCGGGCAAGTCCGGCGGCCTCTATATCGTGATCGGGAAGTTTGCCTCCGAATGGCGTCCTTCCCACGGCGCAGCGTCATCGACGCGAAAGGTGCTCGCCAGCCAGACGAAATGGGCGGTCCGCGCAGCAGACATGGACACCATCGGCGGTACGGCAGCCGGTGCCATCGAACTGACTGACGCCGGAACATTCCGGACCTCGATGACCTTCAGCAAGTCCGAACTGGATGCCATCAGTGGTCTGACGAATGACCACACCGCATACGGGGTCTACACCTATCCCGCCGGGGGTGCCACCTTGGCCGAGTGGGAGTTGGCTCAGCCGCTGACGTTCACCGCCGACACCACCCTTCAGGTGACGCCGATCGCCGCACGCTACGGAAGATCGTCACAGGTGCGGGTGAGTACCTCACCGTCGACCGCCACCGGCACGGTTTCCCTGCAAGGGTTCGGCAGCGCGTACACCAAAAACCTGGTGGGTGGGACAGCGGTCTTCACCCTTCCGGCCACATTGCGCCCAGCCACCTACAGCATCACCGCCAGGTATTCCGGAAGCTCGGCACACACAGCCTCGGTCGCGACCGGCAAGCTCAGCATTGCCAGAGCTGTCGCGGGAGTGGGGGTGAAAGTTGTCACCAAACCGACCTCCCGAAAGAAGGGAGCGATCCGGGTGACCCTTTCGGGCCCAAAGGGAGTGTTGGCACCCTCAGGAAAGGTCACAGTCAGGTTGACGAAGGGCCGTAAGACCTATGCCTTCACCACGTCCGTGAACCGCCTGCGGAAGATCACCATCCCGTCACGAGCCAAGGGCACGTGGAAGGTGTCTGTGATGTTCGGCGGTAGCGCCTACTACGCCGCTACCGGCTACTCCAAGGCCGCGTCTTTCACCGTCAAGAAGTGAGGTCAGCGGGGGCTGCGTCCGACCAATCTTGGACGCGGCCCCCGTCCTTCGAATACCTACGCCGGATGGGCAGCGATGAAACCAAACACGCCGTCGGCAACCATCTGGACGGCGATCGCACTCAGCAGCAAGCCCGCGATCCGGGAGGCAAGAACCGTTCCGGATTCACGCAAGACCGCCCGCAAGAAGTCGGCGTACCAGAGGAAGAGCCACACCAGCACCATGACCGCGATCAACGCAGCACCGACAGTGAGGTAACCAGCCAGGTTGGGCTGACGTTGCACGGCCAACATGGTGGCCACGATGGCGCCCGGCCCCGCCATCAGCGGCGTCCCCAGCGGGACGATGGCCACATTCACCCCGTCGTGCGAGGTCGGATCCTCCGTGCGGCCCATCAGCAGGTCCAAGGCCACCAACAAGAGCAGCAGCCCTCCGGACACCGACATGGCGGGTACGGAAACCTGCAAGTAGTCCAGGATCTGTCGGCCGAATAGGGCGAAGACCGCAATCACTCCGAAGGCCACCGCCGAGGCCCGGGTGGCGGCCCGTTTGCGGGCGGCCGGATCCAAATCTCTGGTGAGGCCAAGAAAGACCGGCAGCAAACCCGGAGGATCAACGATGACAAACAGTGTCACCGCTGTGGTGAGGAAAAGCTCCAGGTTGAAGAACACCGAGCAAGACTACTTCGGCTTGGCCCCGGACTACACGTGGTAAAGAGTCGG
>CAYWIN010000125.1:3253-6157 GCA_964458365.1 uncultured Propionibacteriaceae bacterium | reverse complement strand
AACGTCGCCGCGAACCTCATTGAGCCAGTCGCCGAATTCCTCCGCATTGCTGACCGTGGCCGAGAGCGCAACCAGTTGCACCGAATCGGCCAGCGCGATGATGACTTCCTCCCACACCGCGCCACGGGAACGATCAGCAAGGTAGTGGACCTCGTCCATCACGACGTAACCCAGACCGTGCAGCGTTGAGGACTGGGCATAGATCATGTTGCGAAGCACTTCTGTGGTCATCACCACCACCGAAGCCTCACCATTGATGCTCACATCACCGGTCAACAAGCCGACAGCGTCCTCGCCATAGCGTTCACACAGATCGTGGTACTTCTGGTTGCTTAGGGCCTTGATCGGCGTGGTGTAGAAGCATTTCTGGCCGTGAGCCACCGCCAAATGGACCGCGAACTCCCCCACCACAGTCTTTCCGGCACCGGTGGGCGCAGCAACCAGCACGCCCCGTCCTGCGTCAAGCTGCTCACACGCGGTGCGCTGAAAGTCATCAAGAGCAAACGGGTACGTTCCCGCGAAGTCTTCCCAGGCCGAACTCATTGCGGCCCGGGAAGGTAGAGGCGCAGTGCGTGGGGCACGGCACGAAGAGTAAGGGGGACGTCACCGAGTTCCTCGCCGTCGGCCATTCCGTAGAGGCCGTCGCCATCCACCACAACGGTGGCCGCACGGACTTGTTCAACCGCTGGATCTTTTACGAATGACCCTGAGTACATGGACGGCAACAGCCGCAGCAGCGTCGCCCGACTCACCGGGTTGATGATGGTGACGTCCAACAAGCCGTCATTGACATCGGCCTGAGGGCAGGCCTGCATTCCGCCCCCGAACCACCCGGCATTCCCCACCGCAACAAACATCGCGGTTTGTTCCCAGGGCTCGCCGTCGATGATCAATCGGTAGGGAAGCGGTTCGAAGCGGCTCAGCTCAGCCAAGGTTGCTGCCGCGTATCCCAACGATCCGATGTGGAACCGCTGGTTGTTGGTTCGGTAGTTCACCCGGGCGTCGAAACCGGTAGAAACGATGGATCCCACCCAGCGATGCCGCTGTCCATCAATGAGTTGCCCCGTGACGGACATGAGATCGATGGTGTGGCTGTGGCCCTCGGTGATCGCCCGAATAGCGCCCAGCCCGTGGACCGGGATCCCTACGCCCCGGCAGAAGTCGTTTCCGCGTCCGGCAGGTATCAAGCCCAACGGCACATCGGTACCAGCGGCGGCATTCAAACCTAGATGCATCATGCCGTCACCGCCCATCACCAGCAACGAATCCGCGCTGTCGTTGGTGTCGATGCTGTGGGCAACTGCCTCCTGGCACGCTTCGAAGGCGTGACGAGGGTCTGTGGTCCGAACCACCTGAAGCTTCACTGCGGGAAGCCCCGACACCAGTTCGGCGGTCACCTTCGGCAACAGTTGAGCGCCGCGTCCGTGCGCGGCGGCGGGGTTCACCACCAACGTCATTGTGACCGGACGAGGGTTCACCATCTCAGCTCTCCTCGGCCTGGGCGGCGTCACGCAACGCACGACGGTCGTGGACCCGACAGATCACTTCGGCAATCAGGTAGAGGATCATCATCGGGATGGCCAGCGCCAGCATGGAAAACGGGTCGGTGGATGGCGTGGCGGCAGCGCCAAAGACAAAGGTGCCGAAGATGACATATGTGCGTGCCTTAGCCAACTGCGCGGCCGAAACGACACCCATCATGTTGGCGGCCACAATGAACACCGGCATCAGGAATCCCAGCCCAAAAACCACCATGAGCTGCAAGGTGAGTTTAAGGAAGTCGGTGACATCGAGAAGGTTCAGCGCCGGGACGGTGGACGGCGTGAACGCCAGCAGCACCGAGATCCCTTGCGGCAGGATGACATACCCAACGACGACACCGGCCAAGAACAGCGGGATTGCGGCGGCCAGGAAGCCAAGGGCGTAGCGACGTTCCTTCTTCATCAACGCTGGCGAGATGTAGGCCCAAAGCTGATAGATCCACACCGGGCTGGACAGCACGAGTCCAGCCACCATCGCGATCTGCAGAATCAGCATGAACGGTGCCGTCACACCGGAGATGACCGTTGTCGGCGTCAGCTGCGGATTACTGGCCTTCAGCATTTCGACGGCGACCAGATACGGGCGCATCAGCACCAGGTAAAGCTGCTGGTACCACACCCCGGCGGCGACAGAGGCCAACACGATAGCCAGGGACGACACGATCAGGCGATAGCGCAGTTCGCGCAGATGATCGGCCAGGGTCATCACCCCGCCCGGAGTGGGTTTCGGTGGACGCAGCCAGGCCCACCGCGACGTTCGGGTTGTCACTTGCGGATCAGTCTCGCGCAGCATCCGTTGGGGATGGCGCCGATGCCGGAGTTACTGAGCCCGGTGACGCGGGACTGCTCGCCTCTGAGGTCGACGTCGCCTCGGGGCCGTATTGGTCGCCCTTTGCATGGGGCTCATCAGGTACACCACCGGATGGCGTCTTCAGTGCTGCCGTCTCCTCTTTGAACTCTCGGACGGCGCGACCGGCATTTCGACCGATCCCCGACAGGCGAGAACCGCCGAACAGCAGTAGCGCGATCAACACGAGGATCGCCCATTCCCAGCCGCCCATTATCGTCTCCTTCGCCGAGTGAAGCCGGGTCAGCCTAGCGCTCTACGTCCGCGGGAGGCACCGGCTGGATCTGACTGAGCAAGTCACTCAGCTCTTCTCCTCGTTGCCCCAGCATCTCCAGCTCGCTGAACAGATCCGAGGCTTTGTGCCACAGCCAGACCGCATAACTGACAAGCATGATGAGACCGCCCACGGCGATCCCACCGAAAATCAGCACCCAGTTCATGACGCAGCCACCCTACCCCGCCGAATA
The DNA here is from genome assembly GCA_964458365.1 of uncultured Propionibacteriaceae bacterium. Taxonomy (GTDB): domain Bacteria; phylum Actinomycetota; class Actinomycetes; order Propionibacteriales; family Propionibacteriaceae; genus Propionicimonas. Next base: position 3,302 of record CAYWIN010000125.1, on the reverse strand, counting down.
GACCGCGAGGGCTTCTGCGGCCGCGGATCGGGCCGACGTCATCGCCTCG
>CAYWIN010000125.1:0-3243 GCA_964458365.1 uncultured Propionibacteriaceae bacterium | reverse complement strand
GCCTCGGGAGGGTCAGTCCAGATCAAATCCGCACCCAATCGAAGAACCAATGCCCTCAGCCAGGCCGGATCGGCAACCAACAGATCGACCTCCAAAATGTCGCCTCTGTTCCGAATCCCCCGAATCGGGATGTACTCGGCAACCCACGCCGCTTGCGGTCGCAGATGCAACGTGACAGGCATCGCATCGGGGCTGCTGGCTAACCAGTCTTCAGCGAATTCTGGCGGATCAGGCAATTCACCGATCGGAGTCGAGCCCATCCGCACCTGGTCGATGCGGTCCAATCGGTAGGTGCGCCAATCGCGGCGATCAAGATTCCATGCCTGGAGGTAGCCAAAACCATCTCTGGTCAGCAATCGAACCGGGGCCACGACAGGAGTCGACGCGTCCAACCCGGCATCGGTGTAGTCGATTTCCACCAGTACGCCGTCACGAATGGCGGCCCGCAAGGGATCCCTCACATCGCTTCGACCGCTCTCGACGGCGACCACCGCCGAGGCCACCGAGCCGCTGGCCGCCTCAAGTTTGGCCAGAGCCGTCGCTACCGGTCCTCCCAGCTCACTGTCGGCCAACTCGGCGACCGCACGTAATGCGACGAGCAGGCTCATCGCCTCATCCGGGCTGAAGCGCACAGGCCGTTCCAGATATTCGGCGTTGGACAGGCGAATCTTCCCGGTGCTTTCCACCGTATCCATATCGATTTCGATCAGATCTCCGGGAAGGCCACCGGGTAGTCCGCAATACCAAAGCACCCGAAGATCAGACATGAGCTGCGCGTCAGTCACTCCGAACTCTTCCGCTGTGGCCGCCAGCTCTGCGTCGGGGTGGCGCTGGAGATAAGGGACCAGTGCCAAGAGCCTCGAGATCTGTTCAGCTGATGTCATGCTTCCACCCCCTGGGCGACGGCGGCGAGGTGACTTATCACTGTGTGTCGAAGCTCTGCAGGGCCGACAACGATCACGTCAGGCCCATAGGTGGCCAGTTCCGCAGCGAACATCCCCACCTGGGCAAAGTCCACGGCGTAGGCCTGGTACCCCGCAGGAACGTCCGATTCAGGCAGTGGGCGGCCTCGGCGACGCAGCTCGGCGGCCCGTCCAGGCCGGATCGCGAGCAGCGCCGTGTCATCGGCACCGGTTGGTTCCAGGTTGTGCCACTGCTTGTCAATGTCTTCCAGCGACGGCAGCGCATAGCTGCCGGCCTTGCCGATCCGCGTCACCTTAGATGCCATCCGTCGAAGCTTGAACATCCGTGGCTGGTCGCGGTCCTGATCTCGCCCCAGAAGGTACCAAGCCCCCCGACGGCAGTTCATCGCCCACGGCTCCACACGCCGCACTTCGCCCTTGTATTCGAAACTGATCGGAGCTCGATCGGCGTGGGCTTCCCACACCGCCGGAAATGCCGGTTCGCGACCGCTCACCGACGGTGCCATACCCGAAAGCCGACCCGGATCGGGATCTACCCCGGCCGCACGCAGCTTCGCCAAGGCGTTCGCGGCTTGCCCCGCTTGTGTGGCTGACTCCCATACGCTCGCGGCAAGCCCCAACGCGGCAGTCTCCCCGGCGGTGAATTCGATGGGGGGCAACTCGAAATGTTCGCGTCGGATGCGGTAGCCAACCTCGTCGGGGAAGAACACGTCATTGCTGCCGGTCTCAATAGGGATCCCTAAACCGCGCAGCTCGTCTTTGTCGCGTTCAAAGGTGCGTTCAAAGGCCTGATCGCTCAGTCCCCGATAGCCCTCGACGACCTCTCGGATCTTGGCCTTATCAACATAGCGCCGCGCCATCAGCAGGCAGATCGTGAGGTTCATGATCCGTTCAGACTTACTTGAGCTCATCATTCCGCCTGATATCGCCGGGTTTCCCTGCCACGCTGAGGTTAGCAGCGCCTCACCAAGCGACAAGATCGGCTCGCACGATGAGGCTGCAATAGGCTCAGAGGCGGTTCCCCACCGGGCAGGAGAAGGCAATGAGCTCTGGCGTTGGCCGTTTCGCGCCGAGCCCGACTGGAGATCTGCACTTGGGCAACCTTCGTACCGCCGTGTTGGCTTGGCTTTTCGCCCGCCATACCGGACGCGCATTTGCGCTGCGGATGGAGGATTTGGACCGCGAGCGGGTCGCAGCCGCACCGGGCGCCGCTGTTCGGCAGCTAGCCGATCTGGCCGCCCTGGGAATCGATCACGACGGACCCATCCTTTATCAATCCCAGCGCGACGCGTTCTATCGAGATGCCCTCACTCATCTCGAGACGTACCCCTGCTTTTGCACTCGGCGAGAAATCGCCGAAGCATCGTCGGCGCCACACGGCACCCAAAGCCGCTACCCCGGGACCTGCCGGGAGCTGACCTCGGCGCAGCGGCGCCAGTTGAGCGCAACCCGTCCTGCGGCAATTCGGGTGAACGCCCACACCGAAACCGTCACGGTCACTGATCGTTACGCAGGCACCTTCAACGAAACGGTCGACGATTTCGTCGTGTTTCGCAACGACGGCTGCCCTGCCTACAACTTGGCGGTGGTGGTTGACGATCTCGCGACCGGAGTGGACCAGGTCGTCCGCGGATCGGATCTCTTGGATTCGGCGCCTCGGCAGGCTTGGCTGACCGCACAACTCGGCGGTACAGCGCCGCAATACGCACACGTGCCGCTCGTACTCAACGAAGCAGGGCAACGTTTGTCCAAACGGGACCACGGAACCACCTTGGCTGCGCTCGCCGCCCGTCAGATTGGCCCGGAAAGGGTACTCGCCGAAATTGCGTGTTCGCTCGGACTGGCAGAGCCCAGCGACCAGCCAACGCTCGATGAACTGCTGGCCGTTTTTGATCCCGACCGGTTGCCGCACCAGCCGTGGATCATCGACAACGAGTCTTACTGAGTGGGCACCGGGTAGGCGTAAAGGATGTCGACCACATACACCACCGTGTCGCCCTTGGTGACCGGCGGGCGGTTCGAACCGAGCGGATAGCTCGAAGCTGGAGGCAGCACCAACAGCACCCGGGAGCCCACCCGCTTACCCAGCAAGCCGGTGCGCATTCCCACCAGAGCCGATGCCAACGGCGTTTCGTTGGGGTTGGCAAACTTGTCATCGATCAGTTCCCCGGTTTGCCAGGAGTACCCGACATATCGGGCATAGACGATGTCTTTCGCCGTGACTGCTTTGCCCGTGCCTTGAATGATCGCCTGGGCCGACATGGCCTTCGGAGCCTTTGTCGGCGGAATCATCACGACCGGCTTGGCCGCAGCATCACCG
>CAYWIN010000124.1:0-6296 GCA_964458365.1 uncultured Propionibacteriaceae bacterium | reverse complement strand
TCTTCAGGTGCGCTTCGTGGTGGCAGGGGCTGGCCAGCCGGTGAGTGGACGCAACCTCAGTGACCTGGGCACCTCGTTGGCCGGACATGTTGACGACAAGCTCAACGCGGCTGGGGCAAATGTGACTCATCCGGGTGCCCGCGACTGGGAGTTCGGTGTGTTACCCGAAGAGATTGATGTCCCGATGCACGGCCATGTGGCGTTGGTTGACCATGTCGATTCGGTGGGGGTGAAGGTCTTTGCGCGCCGCGAGTTGGCCCATAGGTCCCAGCGGGAGGGTCTGCGGCGCCTGATTGCGCTGACCACGGTCGATCCGACTAGGTCGGTGGTCGCGAGACTGAGCAATGTGACGAAGTACGCTTTGGCGACCTCGCCATATGCCGACGTCACCGCATTGATGGCCGACATTCGCCTGAAGGCTATTGGTGACGCGTTAGATGTCGTCGGTGATCCGAACGGTGTCAGGGACGCCGAGACGTTTGCTGCGGTGCGGGATGCGGTTCGGCCTCAAGTCGCCTCAGCGATGCAAAAGATCGTCGATCAGGTTGGCGAGGTGCTGGCGGTGGCTGGTGAGGTGCGCAGCATGCCGGCCTTGGCCGGGCCAGAAACCGTCGCCGATGTGGCTGCCGGGCTTGACGACCTGATCTATCCGGGCTTTGTCTCCCAGACTCCCTCAAAATGGTGGCCGCGTCTGGTTGTCTATGTGCGAGCTGCACGCCGACGGATGGAAGCAGCGTCGTCAAACCCGCGCCGAGAATCCTCGGAAAGGGCGGTGGTGGCCGCCCTGGAACAGGAGTATGCGCAGTCCTGTGCCCGTTTCGATTCGGACCTCCCCGGTGAGCTGCGGGAGATCGGCTGGCTGCTTCAAGAGCTGCGAGTCAGCCTCTTTGCGCAGAACTTGGGAACCGCAGTTCGAGTGTCTGAGAAACGGATACGGGAACTCCTGGTGTCCGTCGTTGGCCCAAACCCCTGAGGTACAGTGGCCGCGTGCTGGATCCGAGTTCCTTGTACCGCGTCGATGCAGAAGTTGCCGCGACTTTGGCGGACGCCCGACCCGCGCTTATCCACCTCTTTGATGGCTATATCGACGCTGGCGCTGTGACCCATTCCATTTCGCGCTATTTGCTCGACCATTGTGAGCACGAAGTGTTGGTGACCTTCGACCACGATCAGCTTCATGACTACCGTTCGCGCCGTCCGCAGATGGTTTTTGACACAAACCGTTGGGCGGAAATGACCGACTATGCCCTATTGCTTTATCGCCTTCGTGACGCGCAAGGTCGCGACTTTTTGATGATGACGGGGCCGGAGCCCGATTCGCAGTGGGGCCGGGCCAGCGAGGCCATTTTTCAGGTTGCAGACCAGTTCAAAGTGTCGAGCATGCTGACGGCAGCGGGGGTGCCTATGGCGGTGCCGCACACCCGGCCGACGTTGATTACTGCGCATGCCACCGATCCGGACAAGATCAGCGGAAATCCAATCTGGATCGATCGGGTACAGCTGCCCGCATCGTTTTCCCATGTCTTGGAGTATCGCGCGGGGGAGCGGGGCATGTTGGCGGAGGGATTTGTGGCTCACGTCCCGCACTACCTCGCCCAGACGAGCTTTCCGCAGGCCACAGCTGCGGCACTGGCCCGGATTGCTGCAGCGGCGAGTCTTGATCTCAGCTTGGATCCGTTGCATGAACAGGCGCAGGAGAACCTGGCCACTATTGCTGCCGAAACCGCAGAAGATGGCGAGTTTCCCGACATGGTGGCAGCACTGGAGGAGCAATACGACCGGCTAGCGGCCAACGGTGCGGCATCGTTGCCGAGTGCCGAAGAGTTGGGCGCTGCAGTAGAACAGTTCTTGGCCGAGCAAGATCCGCCCCCTGATTTTGGGCGCTAGTTGTGCCGAAGAATGTCGTGGAGCTGATTGCCCTTCTCGATCTGGAGCGCATTTCAGCGACCCACTTCGTTGGCCGTGACGACAATCGTGAAGGCCGGATTTTGCAGCGGGTATTCGGCGGTCAGGTGCTCGCACAATCGTTGATCGCCGCCTACCAAACGGTTGAGAAAGATCGGATTGCGCATTCCTTCAGCGCGCATTTTTTACGCGCTGGACGCACCGGGGTGCCGATTGACTATCACGTCGAGATTGCCCGCGATGGCGGGAGTTTCTCCACTCGGCGGGTGACGGCGGTCCAAGAAGGCCGCGAGATCTTCTCGATGGTGGGGTCTTTTCACGAGCCGGAACCAGGATTGACGCACTCTGATCTGCCTCCGATCGGCGTTCCCGCACCCGAAGACTGTCCGGCGTTGTCGGACGTATTAGCGGCCCGTTCGCACCGCGAGGTGGCAGCCTGGCATCGAGAGTGGGGTGTCCTTGAGGTGCGCTTTGCCTCGGACACGACGGCGTTGACAGCGGTCGGTCGCACCGATGCGGACATGAAGGTGTGGGTGCGTGCGGCCAGCGCACTGCCCGACGATCAGCGCATCCACCAGGCGGTGCTCGCCTACGCCAGCGATTTGACCTTGTTGGCTGTGAGCACGGTCCCGCATCCGGTGGATTTTGGTGGCCCGGACATGCAGATGGCTTCCATCGACCATTCGATGTGGTTTCATCGCCCCGCTCGAGCTGACCAGTGGCTGCTCTTCGACCAAGTGTCCCCGTCGGCGTCTACGGGTCTGGGATTCAGCTTTGGCCGGATGTTTTCGCAGTCCACTTTGGCGGCTTCGTGTGCCCAAGAGGGCTTGATTCGGCTTGTGAAGCCGCAGTAGGAGTCCGTGGATGTGTCAAAGCCCCGAACCGGCGCGGATGCGGTTCGGGGCTTTGAGTCTGTGGGTGGTTAGGCAGCCTCTGAATCGGAACGCAGCTTGGAGATCGCATGGCGCTCGATCTGACGGACGCGTTCAGCGGTGATGCCCCACACCGCGGCAATGTCGGCCAGTTTTGCTTGGCGACCGTCAAGCAGTCCGTAGCGTCGACGGACGACATCGGCAGAGCGTTCGTCCAACGAGGCCAACATGGCTTCCAGCCGGGCCCGGTCTTCTGCGTCGAGCACCATCTCATCGGGGCCGGGCGAAGACTCACGGGCGAGCAAGTCGCCCAATGCGGTGTCGCCGTCTTCTTCGATGGGGGCGTCCAGGCTGACGTGGTCGCGGGCCAGTCGAAGGAGGTCGACGATCTGCTCAGTCGACACTTCAAGTTCTGCGGCGATTTCGGACAGCTCGGGTTCGCGTCCCAGACGCCGTTCCAAGGTCCGTCGGACCGCGGAAACCTGGTTCACTTGCTCGGCGACATGCACAGGGAGCCGCACGATTCGAGCCTGTTGGGCGATGCCTCGCGAAATGGACTGGCGCACCCACCAGGTGCCGTAAGTCGAGAACTTGAAGCCCTTGGTGTAGTCGAACTTTTCCACCGCTCGAATTAGCCCGGTGTTGCCCTCCTGGACGAGGTCAAGCAGCGGCATCTGAGAACGTCCGTATTTGCGGGCGACCGAGACCACGAGACGAAGGTTCGCCGTGATGAAGCGTTGCATGGCGGCGTCGCCCTCATCTGCGATGCGGCGAAGTTCATCGTCGGAGGCGCGGACCTTGTGGGCCTTGCGATCGTCGCCGGAAAGCTGTTCGTCCAGAATCGTGCGGGCATAACGTCCGGCTTCAATCAGCCGGGCAAGTTCGACTTCCTCAGCAGCATTCAGCAATGGCGTCTTGGCGATGCCGTCCAGATAGAGACCGACGGCATCTTTACCGTCGATTCCTTCGGTACTGCGGATCCGGTGTGCGGTTGAGATCACGATGGCTCCTTCTTCCTTGCCTAAGTACAACGTCAACCACCGGGCGATTTGTGCCCGTGGCGCGATGTACGGACCTCGGAAGGAAGGGGATTGAGCAAATTCAGACCACGGTCTGACCTGTCGAATGCCCTGGGGATGCGCTCGAAAGACGCGGTCTCAGCTTGGCCTCAGCCGACGCTCATTTTGCTTTCAGAGCGGTGGGGTGGCGGAGATCAGCCACGCCAACTCGAAAGCGGCATCTCGCCAGTTCTGGTAGCGACCGGAAGCTCCGCCGTGCCCAGCGACCATCTCTGTTCGCAGCAGGATGGGGCGGTTGGACGTGTTGACGTGACGCAGTGCGGCGACCCATTTCGCCGGTTCCGTCACTTCCACCCGGGTGTCGTTGAGACTTGTGGTCACCAAGATGGCCGGGTAATCGGCAGGATGCACATTTTCGTAGGGCGAATAGCGTTGCATCCGGGCGTACGCCTCGGCGTCGTGAAGCGGGTCTCCCCACTCTTCCCATTCGGTCACGGTGAGGGGAAGCTCCGGGTTGAGGACTGTGGTGAGTGCGTCCACGAAAGGTACTTCGGCGTGAACTGCCGCAAAGGCCTGCGGGGCGAGATTGACCGCTGCGCCGATCAGGAGCCCGCCAGCGCTACCGCCCTCGGCGCACATGCGCTCATGACGGGTGTAGCCGGCCTGAACGAGGTGATTCGCGCAGGCGATGAAGTCGGTGAAGGTGTTCTCCTTGTTGGCGAGCTTGCCGCCCTCGTACCAGGCGCGGCCGAGTTCGCCGCCGCCGCGGACATGGGCAATGGCGTATACGTATCCACGTTCCAAAAGGCTGAGCCGCGCAATCGAGAATGAGGGCGACATGCTGATTTCGTAGGCGCCGTAGCCATAGAGGAGACAACCGGCGCTGCCGTCTAGTGGGGTGTCTCGATGGAAGACCACCGAGATTGGGATCAACGTCCCATCGGCTGCGGGCGCCCATTCGCGGCGCTGCACATAGTCCTCGCACCGGTAAGGCCCGCGTTCCGGGTGGGGGAGGACGGTTCGGGCCTTCAGCAAGCGGCGTTCGCCGTCATCGAGCTTGTACTCCCAGACTTGGGTGGGGGTAACCATCGACTGATAATGCAGCCGAATTCGGTCGGTATCTGCGTCGCCGCCGTCGTCGGCATCGACCACGCACAGCGGTTCGGGGAACTGAATGGGTTCTGCGGCTCCAGGGTTGCCGTGGGAATCTCGGTGACGCAACGCAACCTGTTGAAGTCCGTCGCGGCGTTCACTGATCACCAGGACCCGGTTGTAGGCGGTCACACCATTGAGGCGAACCCCGGGGCTGCCTGGCCAGATGGTCTCCCATTCAGCGGCCGTGGACGCTTCGAGTGGAGCCTGAGCCAACGCGAAGTCGGGAGCGCCATCGTTGTGGACGATGAACAATCGGTCGGAGGCGACTTCCACCTCGTATTCGATCCCCGCGCGTCGGGGAGCCACGCTACGCAACACAAAGTCGGGCTGGGAAAGGTCGACCAACCAGCTTTCGGTGGTGTTTTTACTCCCGGCCGTGACGATTCCGTAGCGGTCATCGCGAGAGGTGTCGACGCCTAGCCAGAAACGTTCATCGGTTTCGCGGTACAGCTCTTGGTCTCCCTGTGAGCCCAGATGGTGTGCCCACAGCCGGTCAGGTCGCCAGGCGTCGTCCACGGTCAAGTAGGCGAAGGCGTCATTGCCGAACCAGACGCCTCCGGCAGCCACATCAGGAATGAGGTCTGAAATGGCGGTTCCGGTGAGTAGATCGCGGAACCTCAGCTGGTAGCGCTCGTCGCCGCTGATGTCGACCGAATAGGCGAGTTTGCTGCCGTCGGGGCTGAACGCGAGCGTGCCGAGGGCAAAGAAATCGGTGCCTTCGGCCAATGCCTGCGCGTCGAGTAGGAGCTCCTCATCCTCGGGTACGGGCTGGTTCAGACCAGGAATGTCATCACGATTGGTGGCTCGGCAGCGGTGAAAGCTCGGATAGTCCAGTCCTTGGGTGGTTCGGGCGTAGTACCAGAAGTCGCCCAAACCTTCGTGGTGCACAAACTCGGGCACGCTGAGATCCGTCTGTTGGGTGCGGGACGAGATGTCGGAAAAGATTGCTTCGCGAAGCTCGGCCTGTTGAGCAGTCATTGCCTCGGTGTAGCGGTTTTCCGCGGCCAGCATCTCCAAAAACTCGGGGCTGGCCTTGTCGCGCATCCAAGCATATGGATCGAGAAATGTGTGGCCGTGATGTTCCCGGAGTTCGGGGCGGCGCGCAGCGGGCGTCGGCTTCGCATAGGGCATGGCGACACTCTAGATGCGCGCCGTGTTGGGGTGAGACAGGCGTGCGTGGCACAATGGGTCGATCGAAGGGATTGACAGCCCCCGGTTGTTGTGCGCCCTGTGACACTTTTTGAGAGGTTCACCTGTGTCCCCACGTTCACGTGCTGCTGCCGATTCGGTCTCCGAAGAGACTGCATCGGAGGCACCGAAGCGGCGATCCCGAAAGGTTGCCGCA
>CAYWIN010000123.1:0-6379 GCA_964458365.1 uncultured Propionibacteriaceae bacterium | reverse complement strand
TACGAAGTCTTCGCCGAGTTCGTCACCGATGCCGCCTCGTACCAGATGTTCCGCAATGCCTGGTGGCCGGACTTGGAACCCCAGACTGTCCTGCGCAGACTCGACGATCCGGCGACGGTGGCGCGGATTGCTGAGGGTCTGTTGTCGTTGGAAGAGGCCGACGTCTTGGCGAGCTCGTTCGCTTTCCCGGATTGGTCGGTGGCCGACGTGGCCTTGTTGGACGAACTCGCCACCGCACTCGGCGTGGCGGAGCCCGACGACGCGGAGGAGCAGCTGATGTTCCTGCCCGACGGCACGGAAATGAGTGAAGTCATCACCACCGCCGATGTGCTGAGCAACCGTCGGGAACGCGACCCTGACGAGGACCCTTACGACACCTTCGCCCACGTGCTGGTCGACGAAGCTCAAGACATTTCGCCAATGCAATGGCGAATGCTCCGCCGGCGTGGCTCCGAAGCCAGCTGGACAATTGTTGGTGATCCGGCACAAAGCTCGTGGCCCGACGTCGATGAGGCACAGCAAGCGTTGGACGACCTGATCGGCAACGCCCCCCACCGCCGCTTCCGGTTGAGCACGAACTACCGCAGCCCGTCGGAGGTTTTCGAGCTTGCCGCCAACGTCGTCAAACGCAGCTTTCCCCAGGCCGATCTCCCGCACGCTGTGCGTGCCACCGGGATTGATCCGCTGCTGCTGACCACGAGTGCGGCGCATCTGACCGACCGGCTAGAACAGGTTCTCAGCGAGTTGGCCAGCCAAGTCGCAGGCACTATCGGTGTCATTGCCGCCCCATCGCGGCTGCCTGACCTCGTGGACGCCAATTTGCCCATCGTGGGGGCGCATCCCGACCGGATCACCTTCGTCAGCCCGCTGAACGCCAAAGGTTTGGAATATGACGCGGTGGTGGTCGTTTCGCCCGACCAGATTGTTGCCGAGTCTCCTGGCGGCGAGCGGGTGCTCTACGTGGCACTCACCCGTCCCACCCAACGCCTGGTCACCATCGACCTTGACGCTGAGGGGTCCTGGCGTCCCTAGCCTGGTCCGGACCCGACGCTGATGCGTTCAGCTGAGTGGATGGGCGGGAATATCCCGCAAGCGGGCCAGGATCTCGCCGGTTGCTTTGGACCGGTTTTGAGTGAAGAACTGAAGACCTGGGGCGCCCCCAGCCAGAAGGCGGTCACATAGCTCTACGGCGATCTCGACGCCTACCTGACGCACTGCGGCGGGGTCAGCGGCTACCGCCCGCAGCCGCGCTACCACCGGATCGGGTAGGTCGGCTCCGGAGAACCCGGCGAAGCGCTCAATCTGGGCAATGTTGGTGACCGGCATGATGCCGGCGATGATCGGCATCTGGCAGCCCACGGCCCGCACCCGGTCAACGAGCCGGAAGTACGCGTCGGCGTCAAAGAACAACTGAGTGATCGCGAACTCGGCCCCGGCCTGCTCCTTATCGGCCAGGATCCGGGCATCGAGAGCGACATCGTGCTGTTCGGGATGCCCGTCAGGGAACGCCCCCACGCCCACACAGAAGTTGCCGGTTTCTTTGATCAGCTTCACCAGTTCGGTGGCGTTGTCCAAGCCTTCGCTGTGTCGCTGCCAGGGGGCGCTCGGCCCGCCGGGCGGATCGCCACGAACCGCAAGAATGTGGTTGACGCCCGCGTCGGCGTACGCACCGATCGTCTGACGCAATTCGGAACGGGACTGGCTGACGCAGGTGAGGTGCCCCATGGTCAGCCCGTGGGTACGGGCCTGGATCAGTTTGGTGGCGTCAATCGTGCGCTCACGACTTGAGCCGGTCGCGCCATAGGTCACCGAAACGAAATCCGGATGCAGCGGGCGCAGCGCCTCCACCGCATCGAGCAGTGTTGTGGTGCCCGCATCATCCTTGGGTGGGAAGAACTCAAAGGACATGGTCGGGTGATCGCCAGCGGCGAGCAGATCGGCGATGGTCCATGGGTTGGCGGGCATGAGCCGAAGCCTAGGCCACGAATCGGTGCGATTCGTCCTCTAGGCTCAGTGCGTGGTCACGCTCAACCCCACCGATCCGCTCGCTCCCGACTTCCGTCAGGCCATCGGCTCCGCCATCAGTCGCTTCCTCGACCAACGTGCGGCCGATCTGGCCGAGCTTGGTCCCGAGTTGAACCAACATGTCGACCTGGCGCGGGCTTTCACCGCTGGCGGAAAGCGGCTTCGTCCGGCCTTCTGCTGTTGGGGGTACCTTGCCGCGACCGGCGGCGATGAGGTCCCCGACGAGATCCTCCGTGTGGCGGCAAGCCTCGACGTGCTGCACGTGGCCGCGCTGATTCACGACGATGTGATGGACGAATCAGACACTCGGCGCGGCCTACCGGCTGCCCATGTGCAGTTTGAGCGTCGACACCGCGAGCAGGGACGATGCGGTTCGCCGTCCAGCTTCGGGCGGGCCGAAGCCATCTTGTTGGGCGATCTCCTGCTCGTGTGGTCGGCTCAGCTCTTTGCCGAATCCGGGGCACCCCAGCGAGATAAGGCTGCCGCATTGGCTGCCAAGGTGCGGGAGGAGGTGAATGCGGGCCAGGTTCTCGACGTGGCCGCCCAAACTCGTTCACCCTGGGATGCCCGCACCGACCCTGAATCGGTGATGGCTCAAATCCAGTCGGTTGTTGAGTACAAGACCGCCCGCTACACGGTGATTCGCCCGCTCCAGATCGGTGCGGCACTCGGCGGGGGGTCCGCGGAGTTGCGCGAGCAGATGGCCCGCTTCGGCTCCCCATTGGGGCGAGCATTTCAGTACCGCGATGACATCTTGGGTGTTTTTGGGGATGAATCAGTCACGGGCAAACCCGCCGGGGATGACGTGCGTGAGGGCAAACTCACGGTACTGGTGGCCGAGGCGATGGCCCGCGCCGATGAGGCGTCAGCGGCACAGCTTGCCGGCCTGCTGGGCCGCCCGCTCAGCGCCGACCAGGTGAGCCAGGCTCAGCAGATCATTGTGAACAGCGGGGCTTTGCATGCCACCGAAGCCCAAATTGAGACCGGCGCCGAGCAGGCACTGACGGCACTTGCTGCCGCTGATCTTTCGAGCACCGCTCGCGACGGTCTGGCCCGGCTGGTGGAGCTTTCCACCCAGCGCGAGGCCTGACCGTCGCGAGCGGTCAACGCGTCACTGCCCGAACTGTCCAGGTCGGACGTGTTTGACGCGCGGTTCGAAGGTCGCGTCAAACGACTCGACCTGGTCAGGATCCGCCTCGAAAGCGGCCGGTTCGTTTAGCCGCCCCGAGCCTCCCGTCCATGGGTTAGGGCCCAGTTCAACACCCATGAAGGCGTCGAAATTGGCGCCATCTGCAGTAGTGACGCCCAACTTCGCTGCGTTGACGAAGCCAAACCGCGAGTACAGCCCAGGATCGCCATACAGAAATGCCGCCGAGTACCCCTTTTCGGCTCCGTCGACGAGGGCTCGACGCATCAGCGCCGAACCGATGCCCTGCCCTCGACGGGCTTCCCGCACTGCCAGAGGCCCCAGGTACAGCACCGCCGTGTTGTGGTCTGGTCCGACGACCGTCGCCTTGGTGGCGATCAGACAGCCGTCAAGCTGATCTGATTCGGCGAGCAACGCCACGGCAAGCTCGTCAGATTCCCACAGTTGATGGGCGATGAAGTGCTCGCAGGCCCCAGGTCGGTACAGGTCCCAGAAGGCGTCTCGAATCAGGTTTTCGCAGCCACGGTGATCGGTGGCATAGCACGGTCGAAGAGTGATGTTCACGATGATGTTCTTTCGTTCAGGCGCAACGGCGCCCAGTGGATGGAAAGGGTTGATCGCAGGCGGATCCGGCCGTCCAACGCCAAGCGTGGACCGGCAAACCAGGTGGTTGGCCGACGGGCTAGACCCGCGCCGCCACCGCGACCGTCATCGTGAGTTTCAACATGCATTTCCAGGGTGTCACCACCGGACCTCAACGAGCAAATCACGCGGCCCTAGCTCAACGCGGAGCGCACCACATTTTCCATGCCCGGATCGGCATTCCATGCCTGAGTCATCTCTTCGTTCACCACGGCCGCGGCGGCCTCAGGATCATCGGCCTCGGCAATGACCCGAGTCACCCCGATACGACGGGCACCGCAGGCCAGGACCTCGTTGAGGTTGGTCAAGCTCACCCCTCCAACAGCAAACCAGGGTTTGCTCTCGGGGGCAGATGGCGGCGCAACTTGCGCGGCGTAAGAAACCAAGCTCAGCCCGGCCTCACCGACTCCCGTCGAGTTGTATACCGGGCTGACGGTGAAGAAATCCACCAGCGGGTCGGCGACCGCATCGGACACCTGACGCTGCGAATGGCACGACCGGCCCACCAGAACCGACGGATCCAGTTCGGCGCGGGCATCGGCGGCGCTGCCGTCGAGGGCGGACAGCTGAAGCATGTCCACTTTGGCGGTCGCGGCATATTCGGCCACGCCATAGGCGCTGATCAAGCCATCGTTTTCGGAGGCGGCCCAGCGCAGGGTGACCAACTCATGGACCAGGTCGGTTGCGGTGACTGACGTTGATCGGAGCTGAATGATGTCCACCCCACCCGCCAGGCAGGCTTTCGCAAAAGGCCCCAGGTCACCGGTGTGTCGCCGCCCACCAGTAATCAGCATCACTTTGGCCAGCTTCAGTCGAGTGGCCACTCCCCATCGCGCCGTCACGCCTGCCACCCTAGTGCGGCGAGCACCGCGGCGGGACGGCTTTCGTGCAGACGAAGCATCCGAGCTTCGTCGGCGGAATCGCGAACGCCCACACTCACTGGTTTCTGGGCCTGGTGTCAGATTTGCGATGTTGTGAACTTCGAAACCCCATAGGTCGGGGCAATGCTCGAATTCCAGTTGGCCACAAAGATGTCTTTCGCGCTGGCGACCGCTTCCAAAGTGGCATCCACCTGTTTGAACGACGGGTTGTTCTCCCCGTCAGAACAGCCGTTTCCTTGCTCTGCTTGCGCCCATTTCACCCACAACAGGTCCGAGTCATGCGACTTTTGCAGAGCATCGCGCAGCTGGGCGACTAAGGCAGCACCGTTGGGAATCGCGTCGACCGGTGTGGAATCCAAAGCGTCCAGAAGCTGTTGGCGGTTCGCCACCACGCCATTCATTGTTGCGACAGCCCCGGGCAGGTCGGTACAGGTGCGCACCTGATTCACCGCCGTTTCCAGATTCGCTCGTCCGGCCGCGGATTTTTGCAGGATCTGAGTCAAATATCGCACCTGGTCTTTGGCCGTTGAACTGGGGGCCGTCACCCCGTAGGAGCCCGTGCCGATGCCCGCGCCCCCCGCCCCACGCCCGTCGAAGTAGTTCGCCGAGGCGCTGTGTTGGGTCACTTTGCCGTTTTGGCTGATCGACACCACGGCAGGAGCTTCGAACGCGCACACCTGCCCGATGGGCGCGACGCCGCAATATCCACCATTTCGGGCGGTCACCGAACCAGCTTCGATGATGTTGGCTCCATCGGCCAGATAGATCACCGTTGGCTGGTTGGACGAAACGCCGCACACCTGCAACCAACCGCCTTTGTAGGTGGACAGCGAGATGGGCCACGAACCTGCCGGGCAGGTCTTGATGTTGGACGGAAGGGCGAACTTCACTTGCCCTTGTGCGTTATTCCACGATGTGGTGGCTGGCCGGGACGTGGTGGTGCCATTGGCGTCGGTGTACACCACAGATCCACCTAGGCCGACTCGAATTTTCACCCCATTGCTGAAGACGACCTGGTGGCCACCATCGGTGAAGTTGAGCTGAGCCGCCTGCCAATCTGGGTGGGTGGGATACACCACCGCAAACCTGTCCGCCGCCTGACACAGCAAGATCGCCCCGTCGGAGTACTGCGTCCAGGAGATCGGCGTCATTCCGGCCGGACAGGCGGGCGTCCCCGATGGCACGGAAAGGGCGCGAGTGGGCCGGTCGGTGGGGTCAAGCCGAACCACATGACCGTTGCCAAAATCTACGACGTCCAAAAGGCTCGTTCCACCGCCCGGGCTCACCACGGAATGAACGAACCCGGGCACATTCCACAGTTCAGCCCCCGTCGCGGCGCTCACAGCGACGGTATTGGATGTGCCACTGACCAAGACCACACCATCTGCAGCAAGCGCATAATCCGGTTCCCACATGTCGACGTCGCCTCGACTCCAACGTTGTGTTCCCGAAAGAGGATCGATCGCCACGAGAGTGCCCGCGCCCTGATAGAACAGCAAGCCGTTCACATAGGAGGTTTCGCCGACGAATGTGCCATCGTCTTTGGGCCCGACAGCAACGTGCACGGGTTTGGCCCATCTGGGCTGGCCGGTAGCCGGGTCGTACGCCATGAGGTCAGCAGTGCCGGTCGTCGTGCTCTCCTCGGCAGAGCCATGCGATGCCACGACGTGTTCAAGGCGAAGAG
>CAYWIN010000122.1:0-6384 GCA_964458365.1 uncultured Propionibacteriaceae bacterium | reverse complement strand
CTCTTACCACCGCCCGCCTGCTCATCGCTTTGACCTTCGCGATGACTTTCGATCTCACTGGAACCCAACAGCCATCTGCCGAATCGATTTCCGATCTGGTGCTGCATGGCGTCTCGGAAGGAATCCGATGATCCAACTTCTTCGGCGCTACCTGCGCCCTTACACCGCTTTCGTGGCGGCCATCATTGCGCTGCAGTTGGTGCAATCCATCGCCGCCCTTTTCCTGCCCAGCCTCAATGCGTCGATCATCGACAACGGCGTCGCCAAAGGCGACATCGGCTACATCTGGACGATCGGTGCCGTCATGCTTGCGGTCTCCCTGATCCAGATCGCCAGCCAAATCGGCGCCACGTGGTTCGGCGCCCGGTCTTCGATGTCCTTCGGACGCGACCTGCGCCAAGCAATCTTTGACCAAGCGATGTCGTACTCCGCCAAAGAAATGAACTCCTTCGGCGCACCCACGCTCATCACCCGCAACACCAACGACGTCCAACAGATCCAGATGATGGTGCTGATGACGGCAACCATGATCGTGGCCGCACCCCTCATGATGGTCGGTGGCGTGATCATGGCCTTGCGTGAAGACATCGGCTTGAGCTGGCTGATTCTGGTCGCGGTCATTGTGCTCGGCACCTTCATTGGCGTCTTGGTCGCCCAAATGACACCGCTGTTCACCGCGATGCAACGCCGCATCGACGCGCTGAACAGGGTGTTGCGCGAACAGATCTCCGGCCTGCGAGTGATCCGCGCCTTCGTCCGCGAACCCACCGAAGCTCAGCGATTTGATGCCACAAATCACGACCTGGCCGACGTCGCGACGCGGGTGGGCCGTCGGATGATGACCCTCTTCCCTGCCGTCATGTTGGTCATGAATGCTTCCAGCATCGCGGTGGTGTGGTTTGGCGCATTTCGCATCGCCTCCCACGACCTCCAGGTCGGCCAGCTCACCGCCTATTTGGCCTACCTCACTCAGATCTTGATGAGCGTCATGATGGCCACCATCATGCTGATGATCGCCCCCCGCGCGGCGGTCTCGGCCGAACGAATCAGCCAGGTGCTGCACACCTCAACCTCGGTGCAACCACCCGTCGCACCGGTCAGCGAGCTATCCCGTCACGGCGAACTTCGCTTCGATGAAGTGAGCTTCGCCTATCCGGGAGCCGACCATCCCGTCTTGGAGAACATCAGCTTCCGGGCGCGTCCCGGAACAACGACGGCGATCATCGGCTCAACGGGCGCGGGCAAGACCACCTTGGTCAATCTGATTCCTCGGCTTTTCGATGCCACCGAGGGCACGGTCAGCGTGGACGGCGTGGACGTCCGCGAGCTCGACCCGGACCTTTTGTGGAGCAGAATCGGACTCGTACCGCAGCGGGCGTATCTCTTCTCCGGAACGATTGCCTCCAACCTACGGTTGGGGAATCCGGCGGCCACCGACGAGCAGCTCTGGCAAGCCCTCGAGACCGCTCAGGTCGCCGACTTTGTCCGGTCCATGGGCGCTGGACTGGACACCCCCATCAGTCAAGGCGGCACCAATGTGTCTGGCGGCCAACGACAACGCCTCGCCATCGCACGAGCGTTGGTGAGACAACCAGAAATCTACGTCTTCGATGACGCGTTCTCCGCTCTCGATGTGGCCACCGACGCCGCTATCCGTGCCGCACTGGCGCGAGAAACCGGCGATGCCGCCGTGGTGGTGGTGGCCCAGCGTGTGTCAACCATTCGCGATGCCGACCAAATCTTGGTGCTTGACGATGGCGACATTGTTGGAGTCGGCACCCACGATGAGTTGCTGTCCTCGTGCGACACCTACCGCGAAATCGTGGAAAGCCAGTTCAAAGCGGAGGCGGCAGCATGAGCAGCTCACAACAAACGACTCCGGCCAAAGCAAATGCCCGACCCAAGTACGCCCCACAGCATCGCGGCGGCCCCATGGGGCACGGTCAAGGAAGTGGGGAAAAGGCCGTCACGTTCTTTCCTTCTCTGAAACGACTCCTTGGCCACCTGCGCCCAGAGTTGCCCCGACTCATTGCCGTGATCGCCATGATCATTGTGGCGACGACATTGAATGCCATCGGCCCGGTGGCGCTCGGGCAGGGAACAAACCTCATCTTCGATGCGGTCGTCACTAGGCATGCACTAATCGACTTCACCGCACTGGCTCGCATCCTGACGTTCGCAGCGGGCTTGTACCTCGGATTCTTCCTGTTGAGCTGGATTTCGGGCTTGATGATCAACTCCTTGGTTCAGCGTTCGGTGTATCGCATGCGGAAGCAGGTCAGCGAGAAGATCACCAAACTGCCGCTGAAGTACTTCGATGCTCAGCCTCGCGGCGAACTACTGAGCCGGGTGACCAACGATGTCGACAACATCTCCCAGTCACTCCAGCAGACCCTCAGCCAAGTGCTCACCAATCTGTTCACCGTGATCACTGTGGTGGCCATGATGTTCTACGTTTCCTGGGTCCTGGCGCTCGTTGCTCTGATCACGATTCCGATTGCGATGGCCCTCACCATGGTGATCGGAAAACGCTCACAGAAGCTCTTTGCTCAGACGTGGAAATCCACCGGTGAGCTCAACTCACAGATTGAAGAGGCCTACACCGGCCACGACCTCGTGACCGTGTTCGGACGCCGCCGCGAGATCGCAGAACAGTTCCGGGCCAAGAATGCGGAGCTCTTTGACGCTTCATTTGGTGCGCAATTTGTTTCGGGAATCATCATGCCGGTGATGTTCTTCATCGGAAACCTGAACTACGTGATCATCGCGGTGGTGGGCGGTTTGATGGTGACGGCCGGAACCTTCACCGTGGGCGGAATCCAAGCTTTTGTCCAGTACAGCAGGATGTTCACTCAGCCCATTACTTCGCTGGCTTCGATGGCCAATCTCTTGCAGTCCGGGGTGGCATCGGCAGAGCGAGTCTTCGAAGTCTTGGATGTGGATGAGGAGAGTCCCGACGCTTCAGGCAGCTTGCCGGTACCGGTGGCCGGCGAGGTGGTGTTCGACCACATCAGCTTCAGCTACAACGCTGACGAACCGTTGATTACCGATTTGAGCCTGACCGCTCAGCCCGGTTCGACGGTGGCCATCGTGGGACCGACGGGAGCGGGCAAGACCACCTTGGTGAACCTCATCCTGCGGTTCTACGACGTCCAGTCCGGCCAGATTCGACTCGATGGAGTCGACATCACCTCCATTCCCCGCCACACCTTGCGCAGCCAAATCGGAATGGTTCTCCAAGACACCTGGCTTTTTGGCGGCACAATCGGCGACAACATTGCCTATGGCAGGGATGGCGCCACCGAGGGCGAGATCCGGGCCGCAGCCAAAGCCACTTATGTCGACCGTTTCGTTCATTCCTTGCCCGATGGCTACGACACCGTCATCAACGAGGAAGCCTCAAACTTGTCGGCTGGCGAGAAGCAGCTGATCACCATCGCCCGAGCCTTCCTGGCCGATCCCGCAATCCTGATTCTGGATGAAGCAACCTCTTCGGTGGACACTCGAACCGAAGTTCTGGTGCAGCGGGCCATGAATCGATTGCGCCAGCAGCGCACCAGCTTTGTGATCGCGCACCGCCTGAGCACCATTCGGGACGCCGATGTGATCTTGGTGATGGAAGACGGCGCCATCGTCGAACAGGGAAACCATGCCGAATTGCTGGCCGCTCAAGGTGCCTACTACCGCCTCTACCAAGCTCAGTTCGCCGCAGCCTTGGTTGATGAGGACGTGGCGTAGGTCAAGAATCGGCCAGACAACCGGCGTCAGACATCTGCCTGGGTGAAGTGCGCGTTGACGGTAGCTAAGACTTCAGCGCGGGACGCCGGGCTCAGCCCGGAAAGCTGTTCGACGATGACCTGGGCGATCTCGTCAGCTTGGGTTCGAGCAGGTCGGTACAGCCAGGCCCGTTTGACGAGGTTTCGGGTAGCCAGACCCTTCTTCGCCAACCGATCCAACACGGTCATCACGGTGGTGTAGGCCAGGTCGCGGTCGGCCGAAAGCCGGTCGTGAACCTCGCGCACGGAGAGGGCTTCTGGACGCGACCACAGGATGCCCATGACCGCGTATTCAAGCTCTCCGGTTACTGCCATGGTGGACATGCTAAAGCAAAGATTGCGGACTACGACAGCCAGTAGTAGATTGCCCGCCATGAGCGCGGATAACCTTGCTGAGACCCTTGCCAGATGGCAATTCGGTATCACTACCGTGTACCACTTCCTCTTCGTACCTATCACCATCGCGTTGTCGATGCTGGTGGCTGTACTGCAGACGATCTGGTATCGCTCAGGTGAAGAAAAGTTTCTTCGCCTGACCAAATTCTATGGAAAGTTGTTCCTGATCAACTTCGCAATGGGCGTTGTGACGGGCATCGTGCAGGAGTTCCAGTTCGGCATGAACTGGTCTGAATACTCCCGCTTCGTCGGCGACATCTTTGGCGCACCGCTCGCAATGGAGGCACTGATCGCCTTCTTCCTCGAGTCGGTCTTCCTGGGTGTCTGGGTGTTCGGTTGGGACCGTTTGCCAAAGAAGGCTCACCTGACCGCTATTTGGTTGGGTTCCATCGGCACCCTGGTTTCGGCGATCTTCATTTTGGCCGCCAACTCCTGGATGCAGAATCCGACCGGCGCCAAGTTCGCTGGGGGCCGCGCCGAGACCATTGGCCTCGATGGCATCGTTCAGGTTGTCCTCAACCCCGTGAACCTCGCCACCTTGCCTCACGTGATCTCGGGTGCGTACATCACCGCTGGTGGTGTGATCCTGGGTATCGCTGGCTGGAACCTGGTCAAGGCTGCTAAGGCTGCCGAGTCCGATCAGTCCGCAGCGGACATCGACACCTGGCGTTGGGCCACCCGCTTCGGCGCATGGGTCATGATCGTTGCTGGTGTGGCTGTTGTCATCACCGGTGACTTCCAGGGCAAGGCCGTGACCTCCGAGCAGCCGATCAAGATGGCTGCTGCTGAAGGTCTGTGCAACTCTGAACAGGCCGCAGGCTTCTCGCTCATTCTCACCGGCTCGTCCTGTGAGGGTGTCACCAAGGCCAGCATCGGCACTCTGACCGTCCCGGGCGTGTTCTCGTTCCTGGGTAAGGGCAGCGTCGACTCCTGGATGGAAGGCGTGAACAACCTCAACAAGCAGTACGCGACCAACGGCTTCGGTGTTGCCACCGAGCATGCGGTTGCGGGCCGTGAGATCCCCGCTCTGCAGAAGAACGCCACAGTGACCGCGAGCCTCAAGGCCACGGGCATGACGGACTTCGCGCCGAGCATTCCGGTCACCTTCTGGACCTTCCGGTTCATGATGGCCTTCGGGTTCCTCGGTATCGCGATTGGTATCTGGGCACTGGTTGCTACCAACAAGGGCAAGACCCCCAAGGGTGGCAAGCTGTGGACCGCAGCCATGATCGCGGCTCCGCTGTTGCCGCTGTTTGCCAACAGCATGGGGTGGATTTTCGCTGAGATGGGTCGCCAGCCGTTCATTGTTTATGGCGTGCTGCCGACTGCTGCGGCTGTATCTCCGGGTGTTTCTAACCTTGAGGTCGGTCTGACCGTGGTGCTCTACACCTTGATCTACGGCTCCCTTGCGGTGGTCGAGGTCGGGCTGATGCTCCACTTCATCAAAAAGGGTCTGCCGGAAGTCGAGGAGCCTAAAGTGCTCACCGATGACGACGCTCCCTTGAGCTTCGCGTACTGAGAGGCTGCGAAATGAATCTTCTTGAAGCTGCTGTTCTCACTCCCGCTCCGACGGGCGCACCTCTCGGGCTGCAGGTCCTGTGGCTGATCCTGATTGCCGTTCTGTGGATCGGCTACCTGGTTCTTGAGGGCTTTGACTACGGCGTAGGCATGCTGATCCCCTTCCTCGGCAAGACCGAGAAGGAAAAGCGTGTCATGGTCAACACCATCGGCCCAGTCTGGGACGGTAACGAGGTTTGGCTGCTCACCGCTGGTGGTGCCACCTTCGCTGCATTCCCGGCCTGGTACGCCACGCTGTTCTCCGGCGCTTACCTGCCCCTTTTCCTGGTGCTGGTCGGCCTGATCATTCGCGGTGTGTCCTTCGAGTACCGCTCGAAGCACCCCGAGACCAAGTGGCGTAACACCTTCGACTGGATGGCAGCCATCGGCTCCTTCCTCGTGTCCTTGGTGTTCGGCATTGCGTTCGCGAACTTCGTGGTGGGGATGCCGGTGACCCTGGCTACCCAGGCGATGAACCCGAACCTGATGACTGCCGCTCAGAACTCCTTGTTCGTCCTGGGTGACGGCACGGGCCCGTACTTCTGGCAGCTGTTCACCGCTGGAAACGGTTTCACCATCCTTGGTGGCATCGTCCTCGTGGTGGCCTTCCTGTTCCACGGTTCGGTGTACCTCACGCTGAAGACCAAGGCTGGCG
>CAYWIN010000121.1:4659-6435 GCA_964458365.1 uncultured Propionibacteriaceae bacterium | reverse complement strand
AGCATGACCACGGAGAAGTCGGCACGCAGCTGAGTCGACACTTCGGGCACTTCGCGCGCCAACCGGGCCGCATCAGCCAAAATGTCGGCGAATTCGACGTAGCCCTGTTCGGTCTTTCGGCGCTCATAGGCGACGACGAGATCGGCCAGTTCTGATCGTTGATCGACGACGACACGAGCCGCTTTGATCCGCGCATACTCCTCGCCAGAGCGATTCGGCGGCGCGGCATCCAACATGGCGGCGAAGTCTTGGCCCTGGCGAACCAGGTGATCATGGCTCACCAAATGGGATCGCATGTCGGCTGAAAGCCCGAGCACCCGATTGGTGACCGTCGTCACGGTGTATGAGCCCAGATTCTGGAGTTCTTCCCCCGCTTGGCTCACCACAGATGAGGCCAACCGAAACCGGCTGGCATTGTTCAACAACCGTAGATTGGGTTCAATCCCCAGCAGAAGTCCATAGTCGTCAACCAGGCGCGCGGCGAACGAGTCATAGGTGGCGACCAAGGGATTCTGGTCGGCTTCACTCGCCACCTTGGCCTTCACCAGAGCGCGCCGGATTCGAGCGTCAAGTTCTCCCGCGGCCTTGCGCGTGAAAGTCAGACCCAATACTCGCGCCGGGTCGACCTGTCCGGTGCCCACCAACCAAACCACCCGTGCCGCCATCACCGTGGTCTTGCCCGAACCCGCCCCGGCGATGATCACAGCTGGCTCCAGAGGCGCCGTGATCGCCGCCAGCTGCTCATCAGAAAAGGGAATGCCTAAGGCGGCGACCAACTCGTCGACGTTACGCATCGTGCTGGTCATTTGCGGCCCTTCGCGATTGTTGCTGGGCAGTCGACACTGAACAGACAACTTCGGCAGTGGACACCTGCAGTCGCCGGATACTCGCCTTGGGCCACGATGCGGGCAGCTTGAGCCAAACGCTCGTGGACCCAACTGTCGTATCCGCCATCAGGCGACGTATCGACGTTCAGCACCGGCTGAGTGAACTCTTTGGGCCCGGACTGCGAACGCGATGACAAGCGCAAATAGACCGCACTTGCACCAGCCGAGACCTCGGCACCGAACTCGAATGCCCCAGTGGTGAGCGCAAGTTGGTAGATACCTAGCTGATCGAGCGCCTCAATCTCGGCCACCGTTGGCGCACTCTTGCCCGTCTTGAAGTCCACCACGCGGATGCCGTCACCATCACGTTCCAGCCAGTCAACCGTTCCACTCACCGTGACCATTCTCTGATCGAGTTCGAGATTGAGAGTGAACGTCTCTTCGCCAGCGATTCGCTGCGCTGTACGAGTGCGCCGCCAGTGGTCGAACCGAGCCAGGGCTTCAGTAATAGCCAGTCGTTCGGCAGATGCGACCCAGGCGGTCTCAAAAGGCAGTTCGGCCCATCTCGCATCTAGCTCGGCGGTCATCTGGGCCAGATCCAAGTGTTCGTCTCCGGCCCTCTTGATCAGTTCGTGCACCAGGGAGCCCTCCAACGCGCTGATCGAACTCGTCGGTTCGCCCCGGGCCCGGTCACGAAGAAAGTTTCGACGCGGGCAGGTAAGCAAATCACCCACCTGGCTGGGGCGCAGCACAATGCGCCCTGTGGAGACTGTTGGCTGACAGGACAGCGCGCGTACCCCCCACCAGCTGTCCGGATGTGCCGAAGGAATCAGTCGTCTGTTGTGATCATCGCTCACCGAAGCGAGGTGGCCCAGGACGCCGGCCGCTGCAGCTTGGAGCGCGGTCGGTGTTGAGCAATCCTCACTGGTCCGGCGCAGTTCCACCACAA
>CAYWIN010000121.1:0-4649 GCA_964458365.1 uncultured Propionibacteriaceae bacterium | reverse complement strand
CCGAGTTCGTCCAGAAACCGTGATCGGACCCCAAATTCTGTGTCCGAGTCGGTGGCGGTGACGATCAACCGACGCCGAGCCCGGGAACAGGCCAGGTGGAAAAGCCGCCGCTCAGCAGCCATCACCTCGCTGGCTGTCTCTGGATCAACCAAACCTTGGCTGCTCAATGCTGAGGCCGGCAACACCAATTTGTTGGACCGCAGGGAGGGCCACCGCCCCTCCTGAACCCCGGCAACCACGACCAATGACCACTCTTGCCCGCGTGACCGATGCGGGGTGAGCAGACTGACGCCGTGGCGACCCAGACGCGACTCGCGTTGGCGATCCGCAGGAATCTGCTGCGCGCCCATTTCGGCGAGAAAGGCACGCAGGCCGACCCGGCCCCCGCGTCGATCTGCCTCGCTCGCTACCGCGAAGAAGGCACAAAGCGCATCAAGATCCGAATCGGCTCGACTGGTTCCGGTGCGGTCAGCCTCGGACTCCTCTCGAAGCCGCCGCGGCCAGGAGGTGCCCTCCCATACCGCCCAGGCGACCTGATCGGGGGCCCTATCTTGGTCAAGCTGCTCGGAAACCGTGCGCAGGAGGTCAGCCAAGGAACGCAACGCCTCGCCTCCGGCCCCGCAGGCCTCGTCGGCCCACGTAGGGGAATTGAGCGCTTGAGCCAATTCGGTCGACAAGGGCTGCCCGACCGGGATGGCACAAGCCTGCCGCCATTGACGCGCCAGCACCCGCAAAGCGACCCCGTCCAGGCCGACCAGCGGGCCGCTAAGGAGGTATTCGGCCTGTTCGGGGGTGGCCGCTCCGGCTGCGGCAACCTCCAAGGCGACCACGATGGTTTGCACCGCGGGGGCCTGAGCCAGCGGAATCTCATCGGCTGCCACATCCACCGGGATTCCGGCGCCAGCCATCGCGCGCTGCAGGGGTGCCATCTGTTGGTTGACCGATCGCACGATCACGGCCATCTCGGAATACGGAATCTCGTCATCGACCCGGGCACGTTTCAGCTCAGCCACGATCGCGGCGATCTCATCGTCGAGGCTCGGGCAGGTCAAGGCCAGCACGTCATCGGCCAACGACGCAGGAAGGTCTTCCGGCGAGGCGGGCACGCCCGCCGGTTGCGGCAATCGACGCCGCACAGATCTCAGAGCCGAACCGATCTGGTGCCCGCTGCGCATGGCGTCGGTCAGCCAGCGATATTCCGCGGGGCCGTTGTGATCGGCAAAAAGCTCGGCAAAGGTGCCCACAGCCCGCGGATCAGCACCACGAAAGGTGCCTGAGGTGCTGAACGGGTCGGCGGTGGCCATCATCGGGTGGCCCCGACTGAGCAAGCGAACCAGTTCGATTTGCGCCGAATCGAGTTCCGGATAGTCGTCCACCAAGACGGCCCCGATCTCGGCGCCCAGTGCCGCCGTCACCGTGGGATCTTCGAGCAATCCGCGCACCCGATGAACCAGTTCGGCGTAGTCCAGAACCCCCTCAGCATCCAAAACGTCGAGATACTCTGCGAAGAACTCCCCCATCGACACCCATTCGGCTGCCTGAGCTGCCTCCCCAAAGGTGATCAGGTCAGTCGGCCCCAAGCCCAGCTGTCGGGCGCGAGCCAACGCCGAGCGCACCGCCGCCGCGAAACCGCGGGTGCCAACCGCTTGGGCAAATCGTTCCGGCCAGCGGTGGGGCCCGGCTCCGATCAGCAGCTCCCGCACCCGGAATTCCTGTTCGGCAGCATTCAGCAAACGCACCTGGGGACGTTCAGCGAACCGGCGCCACAGACTGCGACTCAGCCCATGGACGGTCGTCACCGTCACCGCCCAGGCGCCTTCACCCAAGGTTTGCGTGATCTGGTTCCGCATGCGGCTCGCAGCAGCCCGGCTACTCGCCAACACCACCGGTGCAGGCCCGCCGGCACGAATCAATCTGACGGCGGTGCACCCCAGCACCGTCGTCTTCCCGGCACCGGGCAAGCCAAGCAGCATCACGGGCCGGCCCCATTGACCGATCGCCTCTTGTTGACCAGCAGTCAACGTGGGTATCCGCACAGAAAGCGGGGTGGAAAGAGGCACGGACCAATGCAACCACCTCGCGCAGACAATTGCCCCCGGCCACCTATCCCGCGCGTGCCGATCGCCAGGGTTACCCCGGATCAAACCCTCAAAGGTGCCCGCGCGCCGGGCATGCCCGCTCCCATAACGAGCGTGCGGGCGGCTAGATTGGACGCCGACATCCGTTATCGGAAGGCAACCCATGAGCACTCCTGAACAGCCAGCCGCCCCATCGCAGGCCGCACAGTTGGCCCCGCCCGACATGCTCACGTTGACTGCTCCGACGGCACCACCGGTTGTGGCCGCCACCCAGGCCCCCGCGATGGCCCCGCAGGTGGAAGCCACCCAGATCCCGGCATTGGACGCCAAAGTGGAGGAATACCTCACGGCGCTGTCGACTGCAGAGGCGAATTCTCCGAATTTCAGTGCCCAGACCGATGCGGTTCGGTCAATGGGCGATGCCGATATTCGTAAGGCCGCAGAGACCTCCAACCGACTGCTGCAGACACCAGTTCGGGCCATCGAGGCCGGCGGCTTGTCCGACACCTCCAAAGTGGGCAAAACCCTTCTCGAGCTTCGTCGAACCGTGGAAGATCTCGATCCGGCACAAACCCGCAAAGCCAAGGGCTTCTTCGCCAAGCTCGGCATGTCGAGGCAGGTCGGCGATTACTTCCGCAAGTATCAGTCCTCTCAAACCCAGCTGAATGGCATCTTGCATGCGCTGCGCAGCGGGCAAGACGAGCTGAGCAAAGACAATGCCGCACTCAATATGGAAAAGCAGAACCTGTGGTCGGTGATGGGGCGGCTCAACCAGTACGTCTATATCTCCGAACGCTTGGATGCTCGACTGTCAGCCAAGATCGCCGAGCTTCAGCTTTCCGATCCGGAGAAGGCCAAGGCCCTCAGCCAGGACGTCTTGTTCTACGTACGCCAGAAGCACCAAGACTTGTTGACACAGCTTGCCGTTTCTATTCAGAGCTACTTGGCTATCGACATCATCATCAAGAACAATCTCGAGCTCATTAAGGGCGTGGACAGGGCTTCCACCACCACCATTTCCGCGCTGCGAACCGCGGTCATCGTGGCCCAGGCATTGGGCAATCAGAAGCTTGTACTGGACCAGATCACGGCGCTGAACACCACGACCAGTGACATGATTCAACGCACTTCGGAGATGCTCAAAGACAACTCGGCACAAATCCAAGAGCAGGCCGCATCGTCGACGATCGGGGTGGAACAGCTCCAGGCCGCCTTCGCCAACATCTACGCAACGATGGACTCCATCGACGAGTTCAAGCTGAAGGCTTTGGACACCATGTCTGCCACGATCGGCACGTTGGAGTCCGAAGTCACCAAGAGCAAGGAATACCTGGAGAGAGTCGCCCGCGCCGACAGCCAGGCTTCCTCCGCCCCAAACCTGGACTTGGATCGCTGAGCAGCTGAGCATGGGTTTGTGGGATTGGATTACCGGCGCTGAGGACGAGGCGCCTGCCGACCCTGACCAGACAGCTCACGCCCCGACCGAAACCGACATCATCGCCGCACTCGACTCGGTGACCCGTCTGGTCAGCGATCCTGAGGTGCCCGCGCCGGTTCGGGCACGTGCGCTGGAGACGGCCCGGATCGTTCGCGACACTTTGCCTCGCCTCGATCTGCTCGGTTTTGGCAGTCAGGACGCCTACTCGGTCGTCGCCACGGCAACCGACTATTTGCCCGAAGCGATCGGCGGCTATCTGCGACTCCCTCGAGACTGGGCCGACTCTCGACCGGTGTCCAACGGAAAGACCGCATTGATGCTGCTGGTTGATCAGTTGGACCTCCTGATGGTGACCATGACCGCGATCTATGACGCCGCCAACGCCACCGATGCAGCTGCCTTGATTACCCACGGCCGGTTCTTGCAGGAGAAGTTTGGCCACCAGCAAGCACCCGAACTGAATCTGGGTCCTTCCTGATGACCGCCGCTGCCCTCACCGACGCATTAGCCAAGCTCACTCGCACAGCACTCGCTGCCGGGTGGGACGATCAGGCTGCCCTCGCCGAAGGGCGTGTGCTTTCGGCCGCCATCAGTGAAAGCAACCGCGGTGCGTACCTGGACTGGTGCGCAGCCCTTGGGCAGCCGCCTTCAGCGATGGCCTTCGCCGACGCCGCCGTGGCCGGACGACGCTTCCGCAGCAGTCCCACCCCGTTGGCCACCCAGTCCGCGGCGAGTGTCCATCGGGGGGACTATGCCCGGGCCCTTGCCGAGGTTTGCCAGGCCGCGGCCACGCTCGGGGAAACCACCCCAGAGGCCCTGGGCGCAGCCACGATTGCTGCGTCCGCCCAGCTCCCGTCCGTTGCGGCACCAGCTGCCACTGATCAGGCGTTCGTGCAACAAGCTCCGGCCATACTCAATGAGGTATTGCATCAGATGACGGAAAACCAACGACGGCTGCTCGACGTCAGCGCTCTCGATCCGCACCTGCCCGGCGCATTCGGTAGCTTCGGCGCCCCCCGCTCGTTCGACGGTTCAACCCCGGTGGGACCAGCTACTCCTCCTGGGCCACCGCCCGCTCAAACGCCGGAATCCGCTGTGTCTCCCACCGTCGATCCAGGTGACCAGGCCAACCC
>CAYWIN010000120.1:0-6510 GCA_964458365.1 uncultured Propionibacteriaceae bacterium | reverse complement strand
GCCTCTTGTCTCGTGGGCTCGGAGATGTGTATAAGAGACAGCCTGGATCCCGAGAAGCGCCATGACGGCTCCGCTCTCGCGTTGCTCCTTTTTGGATTCCTGGTCGCCGCAGAGTTTTGGTTTGGCTTGCCCGGCGCGGTCGGCAATGCACTCATGGTCGGCATCACCACGGTTTTCGGGGTGGCGGCGTATGGCGTTCCCGTCTTGGCTGTCGCGATGAGTTGGCGCACCTTCCGGCACCCTGAGCGTCACGGCAGCGCGGGACGGCAGGTTGTCGGGTGGACGGCCGCTCTGTTCGGAGTGCTCGGCGTGATCCATATTGCTCGCGGATATGCCGCGGGCGACCAGCCTGAGCTGGTGCGGGCAGCGGGCGGATTCCTGGGTTTCTTGTCCTCGTCGATCTTTATGCAGCTGGGCGGCCCTTGGCTGGCGGTTCCGGTCCTGGTGGTGCTGGCCGCCATTGGTGTGCTGGTGATCCTTGGTGTGCCGTTGAATGAAATCGGCCAGCGATTCGGTGCCTTGCGGGAGAGTATGCGGGCGCACAGAAACGGAGATATCGAGTACGGGATCAACCAGCGTGCTTACGATTCGCCCTTGCTTGATGAGGCTGCCGATGCCGACTCTGACGGTGAAGCCACCGAAGTTATTGCCCCCAAGCGTCGCCCCGGTCGCCGCCCGGAGCCAGTCTCTGCAGAGCCGGCGCTCGTCGTCCCGGAGATCTCGTCAGCGCCGTTGAGGGCAGATCAGCCGATGCTGAGCGGCGATGTGGTTTATGAGCTTCCCGATCCGACCATTTTGAAGGCAGGAACGGTACCCAAGGCGCGTACCTCCTCGTCTGATCAGGTCGTTCACGCGTTGAGTCAGGTGCTCAAGCAGTTCGAAATCGATGCCACCGTCACCGGGTACACCCGCGGCCCGACGGTCACGCGTTATGAAGTCGAGCTGGGTAACGCCGTGAAGGTAGAGAAGGTGACCGCGCTGGGCAAGAACATCGCCTACGCCGTTGCTTCGGCCGATGTGCGGATCTTGTCCCCGATTCCGGGCAAGTCCGCGATCGGTATCGAGATTCCCAATGCGGACAAAGAGATCGTCTCGTTGGGCGATGTGCTGCGCTCGAACCGGGCCCGAAACGACCACCACCCCATGACCGTTGGTCTCGGCAAGGACGTCGAGGGCGGATATGTGGTGGCGAATCTGTGCAAGATGCCGCACCTCCTTGTTGCCGGTGCCACCGGTTCGGGTAAGTCGAGCTTCGTGAACTCGATGATCACTTCGATCCTGATGCGGGCCACGCCCGAGGAAGTGCGGATGCTGCTCGTCGACCCCAAACGGGTGGAACTGACCCATTACGAAGGCATCCCGCATCTGGTGACTCCGATCATTACCAGCGCCAAGAAGGCCGCCGAGGCCTTGCAGTGGGTTGTTCGGGAGATGGATACCCGCTACGACGATCTGGCGGCGTTCGGCTTCCGCCACGTGGATGATTACAACAAGGCGGTGCGGGCCGGTCAGGTGAAGCTTCCACCCGGCTCGGAGCGTGTGCTGACTCCCTACCCGTATTTGCTGGTCATCGTCGACGAGCTCTCGGACTTGATGATGGTGGCGCCACGGGACGTCGAGGACTCGATCGTCCGGATCACTCAGCTGGCCCGTGCGGCCGGCATTCACTTGGTGTTGGCGACCCAACGTCCCTCGACGGATGTAGTGACCGGTCTGATCAAAGCCAACGTGCCATCGCGGTTGGCTTTTGCCACCAGTTCGATGACCGACTCACGCGTGATCTTGGATACGCCGGGCGCGGAAAAGCTGGTCGGCCAAGGAGATGGACTCTTCTTGCCGATGGGGCAATCGAAGCCGCTGCGGGTGCAGGGTGCGTGGGTGGCCGAAGCCGAGATCCGGGCAGTGGTGAAAAAGGTCACCGAGCAGTTGTCACCCCAGTATCGCGAGGATGTCGCCGCGGTGACCGAGTCCCGCAAGGTTGCCGAAGACATCGGCGATGATTTGGAGCTGGTGTTGGAAGCCTGCCAGTTGGTGGTGAATCTTCAACTGGGATCAACGTCGATGCTGCAGCGCAAGCTCCGGGTGGGTTTCGCCAAAGCCGGGCGACTGATGGACATTTTGGAAACCAGGGGAGTGGTGGGGCCTTCGGAAGGCTCGAAGCCACGCGAAGTTTTGGTCAAGGCTGACGACCTAGACGACGTCCTGGCCGCACTGCGCGAAGGGTGAGCTGCGGTACGTTGGCTTAGTGAGTTCCGCAGCTTCCCCGATTCCCGTTCACCTTGTCAGTCTGGGGTGTGCCCGCAATGAGGTTGACTCTGAGGAGTTGGCCGCGCGGCTGAGCCGGGAAGACTTCGCCTTGGTTGATAGCCCCGACCAGGCCAGCATCATTGTGGTTAATACCTGTGGCTTCATTGATGTCGCCAAGAAGGACTCCATCGACACGCTCTTGGATGCCTCCGACCGCAAGCAGAACGGTCGGACTCAGGCTGTCGTCGCGGTGGGATGCTTGGCCGAGCGTTATGGGGCCGAGCTGGCCGAGGCGCTGCCCGAGGCCGACGCTGTGTTGGGCTTCGATGACTATCCGGAAATCGCTGCCCGGTTGCGCTTGGTCTTATCAGGTGAGCGGCCACCGTCCCACACCCCTCGCGACCGCCGGACACTTCTGCCGGTAACCCCCGTTGATCGACCGGCGCAGGCACAGCATGTCATCACACCTGGGCACGGCGATCTGCCTGCGGGAGTGGCTCCGGCCAGCGGTCCTCCAGTGTTGCGTCAGCGACTGGGCGCGGGGCCGAGTGCTTCGCTGAAGATCGCGTCGGGCTGCGATCGACGCTGCGCATTCTGCGCAATCCCGAGTTTTCGCGGTTCCTACCTTTCACGCCCGGTGGGAGACATCGTTGCTGAAGCCCGTTGGCTGGTCGACGCTGGGGTGCGCGAAGTCGTTTTGGTGAGCGAAAACTCAACCGGCTATGGCCGGGATCTGGGCACCAACCTGGAGCGTTTGCTTGCCGAGTTGGACGGGGTGGACGGCCTGGATTGGATCCGGGTGAGCTATCTCCAGCCAGCTGAGGTACATCAGTCAATGCTGGAGGCGATGTTGAGTGTGCCGAAGGTCGTGCCGTATTTCGACCTGCCGTTCCAGCATGCCGCCCCTGACCTCCTTCGTCGGATGCGTCGCTTTGGTGATCCGGAGTCCTTTCTGGACCTGCTGGGACGTATTCGTTCGGTGCGTCCGGAGGCAGGCATTCGAAGCAACGTCATCCTCGGATTTCCTGGTGAGACCGACCCGATGGTTCAGGTGTTGGCCGACTTCTTGGCCGAGGCCCGTCTGGATGCGGTCGGGGTATTCGGGTATTCCGATGAGGAAGGCACCGAGGGTGCGGGATTGCGCCCGAAGGTGGATCCAGAGCTCATTGACCAGCGGGTCGACCAGATCTCGTCTTTGGTCGACGAAGTGTCTGCCGAGCGAGCCAATGAGCGCGTCGGCAGCAAAATCCGAGTCTTGGTTGAAGATGTGGATTCCGCCGGGGTTGTGGTGGGACGCGGCGCGCATCAAGGGCCGGAAGCCGACGGCTCGGTACGGCTGCTTCCGGGCAGCCAGCCTGTGCTCGTCGGGGACATGGTTTGGAGTATCGTCTCCGAAGCGGACGGAGTGGATCTGGTCGCGGAGGTGGAGCCCAAATGAGCCAGTGGACGGCATTCCTGCCCAAGACCGTTCCCGCACAGTTGCCGAATGCCTTGACTGTCTTGCGCTTGGTCTTGGTTCCGGTATTCATCGTGCTGATGCTGATCAACCCCGAGGCCGGTTTGGGTTGGCGACTTGCGGGCACAATCGCGTTCGCAGTGGCGATCCTCACCGATTTCTTTGACGGACGGCTGGCTCGTCGCTACGACCTGGTCAGCGATTTCGGGAAGATCTGGGATCCGATCGCCGACAAGGCGCTCACCGGAGCCGCGTTTATCTTGCTCAGCGTCTTTTCGGAGCTGCCGTGGTGGTTCACCGTGGTGATCCTGGTGCGTGAATGGGGAATCACCTGGATGCGGGTGGTGATGCTGAAGTACGCAGTCATGGCTGCGGCACCGGCGGGGAAGGCGAAGACGTTCGTCCAAGCCATCGCTTTGTTGATGTTCTTGCCCTATCCGATCCAGCAAACCATCGGCATTGCGCCTGGGTGGTTCTGGATGTCCTGGTTGGTGATGGCTGTGGCTTTCGTCCTCACGGTCGTTACTGGATTGATGTACGTGGTGGATGCCGTGCGATTGCGCCGTGAGTCGAGTTCGGCTCGAAATCATGGAACCCACTGACCAACTGGCCGGGCGGGTCATCGCCGCACTGGTGT
Organism: uncultured Propionibacteriaceae bacterium; assembly: GCA_964458365.1. Lineage (GTDB taxonomy): Bacteria > Actinomycetota > Actinomycetes > Propionibacteriales > Propionibacteriaceae > Propionicimonas. The sequence continues at coordinate 2,170 of CAYWIN010000120.1, read as the reverse complement.
CCAGCGGAGAAACGCTGGCCACAGCGGAATCGCTCACGGGTGGATTGATCGGCGCGACTCTTACTGAGGTGCCGGGGGCTTCGGCGGCGTATCTGGGTGGGGTGATTAGCTATGCCACCGAACTCAAGCACCATATTTTGCACGTGGACGAGCAGGTGCTTCGCGAAGACGGCGCGGTTTCGCAGCCTGCGGTTGAGGCGATGGCTTTGGGAGTGCAGGCCCTGACTGGTGCGTCATGGGCGGTTGCGGTGAGCGGTGTCGCTGGTCCGGCTCGCCAAGAGGATCATGCCCCCGGAACGGTGTGGATCGCGCTGGCCGATCCGAGCCATGTAGCGAACTCTCGCCAAGCCCATTTTGATGGAGATCGTGGCGACGTGCGATTGGCCACTGTGGCCGCCGCCTTGAGCTGGATAGAGTCCGCGGTGGCGCGTTCGTAGAGCTGAAGTAGCCCTTGAGGAACAAGAATCTTCTGCGTGGCGTTGAAGTAGTAGCCCAGGTTCGCTGGGGAGAGGCAGGTAGAGTCGGAGCATGATGACGCAGGTGCACAACAGGTCAGTGGTGCTGAGGGAGATCCTCGGTGAGTCGCTGCGTGAGTTGCGCACGGCTCAGCGGCTGACTTTGCGTGAAGTGTCGGGGCGGGCCCAGGTGAGCTTGGGGTATTTGTCCGAGATAGAACGCGGACAGAAAGAAGCCTCCTCTGAGTTGCTGAACGCCATCTGTGGAGCTTTGGATGTTCCCCTTTCTGCGCTTTTGCGGCAGGTCGCCGAACGCATCGATGTTCTCACCAGTTCTCAGGTGACTGCGCTGCCTTTGCGGCGCGCCACCGAGCAGGCTGCCTAAATCTGTTCATGCGGGAAGCTGAGCTGCGGGCACGCTTGGACCAGCATCTTTCGCGACCGCGATCGTTGCTTTGGGCCCAGAACCATGTGATTGCTTCCTTGGGTCAGCGGACGGTTGACGAAGCACTCGCCTCTGGAGTCTCGTGCAAGCAGGTATGGCGCAGCGCGTGGGCGGAATTAGAACTGCCCGAGGCAGAACGCTGACTTTTCGGCGTGTCGCTCCTTTTCGAACACCTGTTCGCCTAGGCTGTTCCTGACAGCGCGCGCACCAAGGTTTTCCACAGTCCCTGAGTGGGGCTGATCCACTGTCAGTGGCGGTACCTAGGGTGAAGGCAACGGTCGAAAACGGGAAAGGAAACCACCATGGCAGTGGCAGATCGCGAGAAGGCCCTGACGGCCGCCCTGGCTCAGATTGAGAAGGCACACGGCAAAGGCTCAGTGATGCGCCTGGGTGACGATGTGCGCGGACCGATCGAAGTAATCCCCACCGGTTCCATTGCCTTGGACGTGGCCTTGGGGATTGGTGGATTGCCGCGTGGGCGAGTTGTTGAGATCTATGGCCCGGAGTCTTCGGGCAAAACCACGGTTGCGCTCCATGTGATTGCGAATGCGCAAGCTGCGGGCGGAATCTGCGCATTTATTGACGCTGAGCACGCCCTTGATCCGGTGTATGCCGCTGCATTGGGCGTCGATACCGACGCTCTCCTCGTTAGCCAGCCGGACAACGGTGAGCAAGCCCTCGAGATTGCCGACACCTTGGTTCGGTCAGGGGCATTGGCACTGATTGTGATCGACTCGGTGGCTGCTCTGACGCCGCGAGCCGAAATCGAAGGCGAGATGGGTGACAGCCACGTCGGGTTGCAAGCCCGGTTGATGAGCCAAGCTCTGCGGAAGATGACGGGGGCGCTCTCCGGTGCAGGTACCACGGCGATTTTCATTAACCAGCTGCGGGAGAAGATCGGCGTGATGTTCGGCTCGCCAGAAACGACGACCGGGGGTCGGGCACTGAAGTTCTACTCGTCGGTACGGCTCGATGTACGTCGGATTGAGACACTTAAAGACGGTGCCGAGATGGTGGGGAACCGCACTCGGGTCAAGGTCGTGAAGAACAAAGTCGCCCCGCCGTTTAAGCAGGCGGAGTTCGACATCCTCTACGGGCAGGGCATCAGCCGTGAGGGCAGCCTGATCGACCTAGGCGTGGAAGCCGGCATCATTCGCAAGGCTGGAGCCTGGTTCACCTATGAGGCCGATCAACTTGGGCAGGGGAAAGAAAACGCTCGCAACTTCTTGAAGAAAAACCCCGAAGTCGCCGCAGAGCTGTCTCTTATACA
>CAYWIN010000119.1:0-6515 GCA_964458365.1 uncultured Propionibacteriaceae bacterium | reverse complement strand
CGCTGACGACAATTCGCCCGACGGCACTGGCGCAATCGCCGACGATATTGCGTCCGCGGACAACCACGTTCATGTGATGCATCGCAAGGGCAAAGAGGGCTTGGGTGCGGCCTACATTGCCGGGTTCCGTTGGGGACTGGACGCCGGCTACCAGGTGCTCATTGAGCACGATGCGGACGGCTCCCACCAGCCCGAATACCTTCCAGCAATTCTCGACCGCCTTCAGACCGCCGACGTCGTCAAAGGCTCCCGCTATGTGCCTGGCGGTGCCACCGAAGGTTGGCCGCTGCATCGTGAGCTTCTGAGTAGGGGCGGCAACCTGTGGACGCGAGCCTGGCTGGGTATTCCGGTGAAGGACGCGACCGGTGGGCTCGCCGCCTGGCGAGCCGAAACGCTGCGAGGCATCGACCTGGATGCGGTGGAAGCGGCCGGCTATGGCTTCCAAGTGGACCTGCTGTGGCAAGCCCTTCGTGCCGGATACCGAGCCGCCGAGATTCCGATCATCTTCGTGGAACGCGAAGCCGGTGCCTCCAAGATGAGCGGGGCCATCGTGCTGGAAGCGATGCTGCTGACCACTCGGTGGGGGATTGCCTATCGCTGGGGCCAACTCACCTCGCTCTTCGGGAAAGATCGAACCAAGGAGACCCTCGCGTGAGCACCACTGGGCGCAGTCCGTATCGGCTGCTACTTCCCGCCCTCGTCATCGGATTCATTGTGGTTTCGGTGATCGAAGTCTGGCTGTTGACCCTGGTTGGCACCACAATTGGAGTGCCGTGGACTCTCGCGATTCTGGTCGTCCAGGCGTTCATCGGGGCGTGGCTCTTACGTAACGAAGGACGAAAATCCTGGCGGGCTCTGGTGCAGGCCTATTCTGCCGGACGGGTCCCGACCGGTCATCTCGCTGATGCTGCCCTCGTCCTGGCTGGGGGGATCATGATCATCGTTCCGGGGTTCTTCACCGACATCATCGGCTTGTTGTTCCTCATCCCGGCAAGTCGTCGGTTCGTGCGCAAAGGCATCGGCACGCTCCTTGCTCGCACTTCAGCGTTTCCGTCGACCTTGCCCAAGACGTCCGATGACCCCACCGTTATTACCGGTGAGGTCATCGATGATCCGCCTGCGGATACGGACGGACCGTCTGCGGGAAACCCGCGCACCTAGTCTTCGCTGCGAATCTCTTCCAGCCGTTCGGCCAAAAGGTCTTCTAACTCTTCAATCGAGCGGCGTTCACGCAACATGTCCCAATGGGTCCGTGGAGCCTTAGTCTCTTTCACCTCAGGCTCGACCCCGTCCGAACGCCGCGCTGTTGCACCGCACTTTGGGCATTCCCACCCCGTTGGCAGCTCAGCCTCTTCAGCAAAGATCACCTCGAAATGGTGATCATTTGGGCAGTCGAACCCAATTTCCTGACGTGGCGCAAGCTCCACAGAGTTCGGGTCGGCGTGGCTCTTTGCACCCAGCCCAGACCCTCTTAGTACTCGTTCAGCCATGGCATCCTCCGTAACCCAAACTACCGGCTAGCCCAAGCTCATATCACTCTTGGCAACGAATTCCCTGCGTCGATGATTCCCTGACGCATATTCACTCGGGTCAGGAGGAATCCCCCGATCACGAAGAAGACCATCAGACCGACCAAGGCGATTCGGTAGGAAAGGGTGAGTTGGAAGACCACGCCGAAAGCCAACGTACCCAGCCAGCTCGTGCCGCGTTCCATGGCCTGGTAGAAACTGAAGTACTCCGATTCTCGTCCTACCGGGATCAGCTGGCTGTACATGGATCGCGACAATGCCTGAGTGCCACCCATCACCAAGCCGATGGCGGCTCCGAGAGACAGGAGTGCTCCGAACACGCCGATTGGCAGCACGAAACCCACCCCCACAACACCAAGCCAGATCACGATGCCCATCAAGACGGTCTTCTTCGCACCAATCCTGGCGGCAACAGTGCCAAACACCAAGGCACCAAGGATCGCCACGAACTGAGTCAACAGGAAGGTCACCATCACCTGGCTGGGAACCATCTTCAGTTCGGCTGAGGCGTACAGGCTTGACGAGACGATCACTGTCTGGATGCCATCGTTATAGAAAAGGAAAGCGGCGAGAAACAGCAAGGTTTGTGGATACTGCCGCATTTCGGCGAAGGTGCGCCCCAGCTGCACAAAGGGGTTCGGTCTGACCAGCTCGGCAGGTACATCGCGGGGTAGCTTCCGTAGACCTAACACGGGAATGATGGTGAACAGACCCCACCACAAGCCAGCCGAGAGCAGGCTCAAGCGGACAGCAAAGCCCTCTGAGATGCCCAGTTGGTCACGGAAGACCATCAGCAGGAAGTTGATCAAGAGAAGCAGTCCACCGCCGGCATAGCCGAAAGCCCAGCCGCGGCTGGAAACCCGGTCGCGTTCGTCAGGCCCAGCGATTCGGATCAGAATAGAGTCATAGACCACGGTGGACGCACCAAAGCTGAAGGCCCCGATCACCATCAGCCACGCGCCCAGCTGCCAGTTGTGGCCTTGCAGAAAAAACATCAGGCTGCCGGCAATCGCACCGATCCAGGCAGTTGCGGCAAGCCAACGATGCGGGTGTTTCGAACGATCGACGAGGGCACCGACAAAGATCAGCAAGATCGCGGAAATGACCGTGCTGAGAGTTGCCAAAAAGGGGTGCAACGCCCCGGGCAGTACCGGGATGACCCCCAGCAGATACACCGGCGTGTCACACACGGCCCCATCGGCCAAGTCCGGGCAAGCGTCGTTGTTTGCCAGGCTGGTCAAGTACGGACCGATCAGGACCGTGGCGGTGGTGGTGATGTAGGCGGAGTTTGCCCAGTCGTACCAGTACCACGAGCGCTGAGTACGTGTGCTTCTCACAACGAGCCTTCCCACATGCCGCGCTCGATGAGCACTTTCTTGAGCACTCCGATTTCGTTGGTCACGATTCCATCCACACCGAGGTCGATCAGCCGCTCCATCTCGGCTCGCTCATCAACGGTCCACACGTGGACTGACCGTCCCGCCGCGTGTGCGGCGGCAATGACATCCGCACGGACGAGCGGAATCCGTTCTCCCGCTACCCGGGCCGGAATCTGGAGCACTGCACCGTCGCCCACCGGCCACTTCCGCACCCCTGCACCGAAGGTGTACCAAGCGACCTCGACGGGGCTGGCTGAGGTGAGCACCTGCGGCGCCAGCTTGCGAAAGCGACGCAATCTGAGCGTGGAAAAGGAAGCGACGCAGACCCGGTGCTCGGCGCCGAGTCTCTTCAAAAGTCCAGGCAACGCCTCGACAGATCCCTCGTCCTTGAGGTCGATGTTGAAGTAGGTGCTGTTGAACTCGGCGATTACCTCTCCCAGGGTCGAGATGGGATCCATGCCACCGACTCGAAGCTCGCCAAGCTCTGCCGCTGTCTTTGCCGAAATCGGACCAGAGCCATCCGTGATTCGCCCCAGTTCCCGATCATGGAAAGCGACCAACTCACCATCCGCGGTCGTGCGAACGTCGGTTTCAAGGTAGCGATAGCCCTCCGCTACCGCCTGCGCGAAGGCATGCCAGGTGTTCTCCCGCGACCGGTCCTCAACATTGAGCCATCCGCCACGATGAGCCATCGCCTGGAATCGCCCTGCCAGGAAGGGGTGAACCCGCAACTGCACAGCCGAACTCTAGGGCCACAGGGGCCAGGTTCCGAATGTGCCCAAATTGGGAGGCCTTCGCGACACACAACTACGGATCAGTTGCCCACGAGGTTTAGGCTTGCCCCCGGCCAAGCCACCACAACCATGCACAGAGGAGTCCGGTGCCCACCACAATCTTGTCGATCCAGTCCAGTGTCGCCTACGGACACGTCGGCAACTCTGCTGCCACCTTCCCTTTGATGCGCTTGGGCGTCGAGGTGTGGCCTGTGCTGACAGTGCATTTTTCAAATCACACCGGATATGGCTCATGGCGCGGCCCGTTGCTCGCAGCGTCCGACATCGCCGATGTGGTGAAAGGCATCGACGAGCGTGGGGTCATGGATCAGGTGGACGCCGTCCTGTCTGGCTACCAGGGTGCTGAAGATGTCGGTGCGGAGATTTTGGACGCGGTTCGCCTGGTACGGGAACGCAATCCGAAAGCCATCTACTGCTGCGACCCGGTACTCGGAGACACCGACCGCGGGGTCTACGTGCGACCCGGCATTCCAGATTTCATGCGGGAGAGCGTCGTTCCTGCCGCCCAGGTGGTAACCCCGAATCACTTCGAATTGGACTTGCTGACCGAGCGGACCACCACCACGCTGGACGAAGTTTTGGATGCGGCAAATGCGCTGCGCGCCATGGGCCCGCAAATCGTGTTGGTGACCTCCACGGTCTTTGAAGATTCTGACCCTGACCAGATCAACATGATCGCGGTGAGCAGCGACGGCGCGTGGCAGGTGTCCACACCCCGGCTCGAACGAAACTTCACCGGGTCGGGCGATCTCACCACGGCGGTGTTTTTGGCCACCTTGCTCGACAGCGGATCCCTGGAGACCGCATTGGGAAAGACCGCCGACGCCGTCTACTCCTTGCTTGAGGCCACCACGGCTGCCGGTTCACCCGAACTCGATTTGGTGGGCGCGCAAGAGCAGCTGGTCACCCCAAGTCATCACTTTGACGTGATTCGGTTGCGCTGAGTTCAGTCGCGGAAGACGTCGATTCGTGCACCCAAAGCATTGAGCCGGTTGGGCAGATCTTCATAACCGCGATTGATCACGTACACATCGCGCAACACACTGGTGCCTTTCGCCGCCAACGCCGCGAGAAGAAGACAAACCGCAGGACGCAAAGCCGGGGGACTGACGATTTCCTGACCACGCCAGCGAGTGGGTCCCGACACCACGATGCGATGAGGGTCGAGCAGCTGAACGTCCGCGCCGAGCTTGTTCAGCTCGACCAGGTGAATCGCCCGGTTTTCGTATACCCAGTCGTGGATCATGGTTCGCCCCTCAGCAACGGCGGCGATGACGGCAAAGAAGGGCAGGTTGTCGATATTCAAGCCGGGGAACGGCATCGGATGGATCTTGTCGGTTGCTGCGTGAAGCTCCGACGGATACACGGTCAGATCAACGAGCCGGGCTTGGCCGTTGTCAGCCCGATATTCCGGGCTCAGCACATACTTCAAACCCATTTCAGCCAGGATGGCCAACTCCACGTCAAGGAATTCGATGGGCGCTCGCTGAATAGTGAGTTCGGAACCGGTAACGATGGCGGCTGTGATCAGGCTCATCGCCTCAATGGGGTCTTCGGACGGGGCAAAGGTCACATCAGCGTCGATCCGCTCACGTCCATGCACAACCAAGGTGGTGGTGCCAATCCCGTCCACCTGCACGCCGATTTCGTTCAAAAAGAAGCACAGGTCTTGCACCATGTAGTTGCCTGACGCATTGCGAATCTCTGTGCGACCAGGAAAAAGCGCTGCGGCCATCAACACGTTTTCGGTAACGGTGTCTCCACGTTCGGTGAGCGTGACGCGCACTTCTTCACTATTGTTCGGCGCCACGGAGGCGTGGTAGGCGCCCTTGGTGGTCTCGACGCTCAGTCCGAAGTGCCGCAGCGCTTGCAGGTGCGGAGTGATGGTGCGAGCGCCCAGGTTGCATCCGCCGGCGTAGGGCAGATCGAAACGGTCTTCGGTGTGCAACAGCGGCCCGAGGAACATGATGATCGAGCGGGTGCGTCTGGCGGCCTCAGCATCGATGTGGGCCAGGTCCAAGACGTCGGGTCGAACCAATTCGAGTTCGCCTTTGTCGTCAGTCCACGTAGCGGTGAACCCGATAGAGGTCAGTACCTCCAGGATTCGATTCACTTCTTCGATCTGGGCGATCCCTCGCAACACGGTACGTCCGTGGTTGAGCAAGGACGCACACAGCAACGAAACCGCTGCATTCTTCGACGAACGCACTGCGATGGAGCCGTGCAAGGTGACGGGACCGTGAATGCGGAAATGGGTCGGGCCACCGGAGCCTGCGGTGATCAGCGGGCTCTCCAAAGCCGAAGCGATCCGATTGATCATCTCCAGACTGAGGTTTTGGCCGCCGGACTCGATGCGCCCCACGGCGCTCTGCGAGGTGCCCAAGAGGTCAGCAAGCTCTTGCTGGGTCAGGCCTCGTTGTTTGCGGGCGTCTCTAATCAGGACGCCCACGCTGCTGGGGAGTAGCTCAGTCACCCAGCGACCATATCTCATATGGGAGATGAAAGTGCGGCCCGCAGTCACCACATCTGCGATCCCAGTGCGCGGACTGCCAATTTCTGCCGGTAAAACCCAGCATCGGCGTCGTCTAGAGTGGCCCGCATGAGCCAAGATTTCGACGTTGTAGTGCTCGGCGCGGGGCCGGGCGGATATGTAGCGGCTATCCGAGCAGCTCAGCTGGGTAAGAAGGTCGCCATCATCGAGAAGCAATGGTGGGGCGGTGTCTGTTTGAACGTGGGCTGCATCCCCACTAAGGCTTTGCTCCGAAATGCCGAACTGGCGCACATCTTCACCGCCGAGGCAGACACCTTTGGTA
>CAYWIN010000118.1:0-6530 GCA_964458365.1 uncultured Propionibacteriaceae bacterium | reverse complement strand
CAATACGGCACGGATTCGGGCGGCGAGTTCGTCCCCACCGAAAGGCTTGACGAGGTAGTCATCGGCCCCGGCGTCCAGCGCTTTCACCACGGTGGCGTCATCGTCTTGGGCGGTAATCACGATCACCGGAATCTGGCTGACGGCTCGCAACATGGCCAACACGTCGAGTCCACCCAAATCAGGCAAACCCAAGTCAAGCAAGATCACTTCAGGCTGATCCTGCAAAGCCTGAGCGAGCCCAGACGCCCCGTCAGGGGTGATCGCCACCACGTCGCCGCGCTCGCTGAGATTCCGCACCAGCGAACGGCCGATGGCGGGATCGTCCTCGACGACCAAAACGCGAGTCATGCAGGTAACGTACCTTCCCGTCGTTTCTGCGGCAGCGGTCACACTGTTGTGGTGAGTAAACGAGCGCCCCTGTGGATCGCGTTGCTGTGGCTGGCCACTGTCGCGGGCGTTTCGACTGTGACCTGGACCGTGATTTCGGCCGCCGGAACTCAGGTGGGTCAGCCCGCCGCTGCGATCGGCCCCACCGCACAGATCTCGCCTCCTGCCAGCTCACAAGCCGGATCGCCCGTTTCGGTTGTTCCGGTTCCTCATTCGGGCCACCCCGCATCGAAAGGGTCGTCGGGAGGCGGCACCGAAACGTGGGCAGGACGGCCGGGAAAAGTGACGGCCCGATGCCAAGGCAACACGGCCCGTCTGGTCAGTGCGATTCCCGCCATCGGATTCCAGATCAGCTCGCACGAAACCGATCGCGGCGGCGTCGTCGTGGAGTTCGAGGCTCTCAACTCCGACGAGGGAAGAGAAACGACTGTTTTGGTCAGTTGTAGAGACGGCGAGCCCGCCTTTTCCGAGCGCTAAGTCGGCCCGGATTGGGCCGGCAATCGATCGAGGAATCCCCGTGGCGATCAGCGAAAATGACGGTCAGCTCGCCTAGCCTCTGAACCATGATCGTCGTGCTGGAATCCTCGGTTTTCGCTTCCGTGGGTGGGGTCGCTCTTCACCCCGTCATCGTCCCCTTTGCACTCGTGCTGCTTCTGCTGGGGGCTCTGGCTTTCATCGCCCTGTTTTTAGTACCTCGATGGGCCGACAGGTACGCCTGGCCCACCCTGATCGTCCTCGCCCTCGGGACGGGATCGGCCTACATCGCTCAACTCTCTGGCCAGGCGACACTGACCAGCGCGACGCCGCCCGGAGTACACGGAACATTGGGACGTCTCGTGCCTTACCTGGCCACCGGCCTTTTCGTGTTCGGCGTGCTGTGGGCCGTGCTGCACTTGCGAAGCTATCGGGCCGAACAACACCGTTCCAGCGGGTCGCTCGCGGCCGGAATGACCGCCATGCTGCTGGCTTTAGGCGTAATCGGCCTGACTGGTTATGTGGGCTACACCGGCGTCCAGGCCGCCTGGCCCCAGGGTTTCCCGGCAGCATCGGCGCCCGCAACGCCGGGCCCCAGCGTTTCCGTCTCGCCGAGCGCGTCCGCATCACCAGGGTTGGTCAGCCACACGACCGCAGAGGTCGCAGCGCACGCCACGCCTGCTTCATGTTGGACCGTCATCAGCGGCCAGGTTTACGACCTCACCGGCTGGATCAACCAGCACCCCGGAGGGAAAGACCAGATCACGGCACTGTGCGGAAAGGACGCCACGGCGGCCTTCACTCAACAGCACGCAAACCAAACCGCTGCCGCGGTGGCTCTGGATCGATTCCGGCTGGGGCCATTGCGCTGATCAGCGCTTTGGCACCAGATGCCAAAGCGGGGCCCGACATGGTCGGGGCGAGAGGACTCGAACCTCCGGTCTCCTGCTCCCAAAGCAGGCGCGCTAGCCACTACGCTACGCCCCGTTTAACCGCGGTGAGTCTACGGGTCTATCCCCTCTGCTTCCAACTCAGGCCGCTGGGCTTAGTTCGGGAGTGAGCAATAGCCAGGCCAAAGGCTCGGCTTCCACGATGCGCTGATCGAGGTAGGCACACAAGATGCTGCCTCGGACTTTGGCAGCAACGTGAGCACAGCGCGTTGCCTCGGCCCACTCTGGTGGGCACAACTCGAGTAGACCCACCAGAGCCGCTGATTCCGCCCAGCTGGTGAGCGGGGCTTCGCCTGGCAGCAGACCGCCCAGCCGATTCAGCAGGCCACCCAGCTCTCGGGCTCCGAAATCGGCACTCCGATAGTGCAACAGTGAGCTTTCCAAGGCAGCCGTTCGACCCACCGCCGGGCGAGCAAGCAACTCCAGACAGCGCGCTTGAGCGTCCATCCCTACACTCACCGAGGCGAGGAAGGCGGCCATCACGACCCGTCCGTAGCCCACACCGACCGGGCGCCGGGAGAGGAGTCGCAAAGCGTCAGACACCACTGCTGCTTCACCAAGCGCCCTCCCCCGCACCAATGCGAATGCCGGCCCGAATAGCGAATCGTCGGACAACGGATCGAGTTGATCCAACAGATCGTGAGCTTTCGGATCGAGCCAGACGGCACGTCGGTCAGCGGCGAGTTGAATGCAGAAGGCTTCTGCGGCGGTGGGTGTGCGGTCTTCGCCCAAAACGCGATTCACCAACTGGTGGAGCACTTGCTCAAGTTGAGGCACCCATTCCAGTGGTACTTTGCTCAGCCCGCGCGCGTCGGTGATTTCGATGACATGGCGGCCAACTGGCGCGTCCACAGACACCTGCCCGTCGAAGAAGCCCAGTTCCAGGCCGTCGGGCACTGCCAACCCGCTATCAGCCAGGTCTCCCCACCAGGTGACGCCATCGTCGAGTTGAGTGTCCAACATCCATCCGGGAAGTCGCTCTTCGAATGCGTGCACATCCGGGTACCACTTGCCGGAAAGAACGGTCACCATTCGCTCGCCGGTTTCCAAGACGGTGCCGGGCGGCGTCACTCGGTATTCAACCCAACGAGCAGACGCCCCGGGTTGGCGGGCTTGTTCGAGGTACCCCTGTTCCAAGCGGAAGGCCAATACCGGACCAGGCTCGTGGCGCGGTGCGATTGCCAAGATTGCGCTCACCCCGCTGGCCCAACTCCACAGGGTGTATTCGGGCCCTGGGCATACCCGAAGTCGCTCATTGACCTCAGCCGCTCCGTCGTGGTCACGGACCAACACCCACCGGTTACGCCACCCGTCATTGATGGCGGCGCGCTGCAACAGCCGTCCGGCTGCAACGGTCAAAGAGTGTTCGACTTCATCGTCGGCGACCAGTGACGGCGCTACCGCATGGGCATTTGCCCAACCCATTTCGACGACCAGATTCCTGCCATGGACCAGGCGCATCATCGAACCGTCACGTTCGAGACGCACTTCATTCTCGGCCCAGTGAATTACCTCAGGGTCAGCCAACTCTTGCACCCTCAAAGCTTGCGTCACGCGGAGCCGCCAGGGCACTTCCCACGCCCAAAACACGCAAAGACGTAACATGCTCATGCTTGAGGCGATCATTGCGGCCAGGTAACCTCTCGCCTTGCCCCACGGCATCAAACGTTGGTGTCGGCCACCACAAGGTTGTTGATGTTCCCCGCAAATATCACTCGCGCTGAAGCTGCCGCGCGCTCACAATCCATTCGCACTCACTCCTACGACGTCCTCGTTGATCTTGGCGGCCGTGGCCAGATTGTGGATTACGATCCGACGGCATTTTTTGTTTCCACGTCGACAGTGAAGTTCACCGCTTTAGCCGCCGGAAACAGTCACCTCAACCTGATTGCGGAACAGCTTCTGAATGCAGAGCTTGATGGAAAGCCGCTGCCGAAAGATTCGCTCCGCGATCACCGGCTGCACTTTGACGTCAAGAAGGGCGCCCACGAGGTGCAGGTCACCGCATTGTGTCGTTTCAGTCGAACGGGCGAAGGCTTGCATCGCTTCGTAGATCCCGTTGACCAGCGGGTTTACTGCTACACCCAGCTAGAGACCGCAGATGCGCGCCGCGTCTATGCGTGTTTTGAACAACCTGACCTAAAAGCGGCTTTTCACCTCAATGTGATCGCACCACAGGAATGGACAGTGCTGTCCAATTCCCCCGCAGTCAATCCCCAGCCGGTAGCCGATGGGCTGGCTCATTGGGACTTTTCGCCAACTCCCCCCATTTCGACGTACATCACGGCGATAGTGGCCGGTGAGTTTAGCGTTGTCTCGGACCATTACTCGGGGAAGGCGGGCGAGATTCCGATGTCTGTTGCCTGCCGGCAATCGCTGCTTCCTCACCTGGATGCTGACCGGATCTTGTCAACAACCAAGGCGGGCTTCGATGTCTTCGCCGAAGCCTTCGGAATGGCGATGCCCTTCGCCGACTACGCCCAGGTGTTCGTGCCCGAGTTCAATGCCGGAGCAATGGAAAACGCGGGCTGCGTGACCATCCGGGATGAGTACCTTTACCGCTCCCGGGTAACCAAGGCGTCCTACGAATCTCGGGACAACACGATTTTGCATGAGCTGGCCCATATGTGGTTCGGCGACTTGGTCACCATGACCTGGTGGGACGATCTGTGGTTGAACGAATCATTCGCAGAATGGGCATCGCATTTCGCGCAAGCGGAGATTCGCCTGTCTGACCCTGAGCGTGACGATCCTTGGGCAACCTTCACCAATGCTCGAAAGAACTGGGCGTACCGCGCCGATCAGTTGCCCTCAACACACCCGATTGCCGCCGACATGGTCGACCTCGAAGCGGTGGAGTTGAACTTCGACGGAATCACCTATGCAAAGGGCGCCTCAGTCTTGCGCCAACTTGTGGCTTTCGTGGGAACCAAGGCCTTCTTGGACGGTGTGCGCGCCTATTTCACCAAGCACGCCTGGGGCAACACCCGCCTGAATGACCTGCTGGAAACACTCACCGAGGCTTCGGGACGAGATCTTTCGTTCTTCGCTTCGGAGTGGCTGCAAAGCGCCGGCGTCAACACGCTACGCGCCGAGTTCGATGTCGACGAAGCGGGGAACTTCACCCGCTTCGCGATCCGTCAGACCGCTCCTGAACAGTGGCCGACTTTGCGTCATCATCGGCTGGCTGTTGGGCTCTACGAACTCGTTGACGGACAGTTGGTGCCGGCGGCGCAGGTAGAGACTGATATTTCCGGCGAGCTGACGGATGTTCCTGAACTTGTGGGCAAGCGACGCCCTGCATTGATTCTTCCCAATGACGGCGATCTGACTTATGCCAAGATCCGGCTTGATTCGGACTCGCTGGCTGCGGTTGTGGGCGCGATCGACACTTTCGAATCAGCGTTGACTCGCGCTTTGTGCTGGGGCGCCACCTGGGACATGTGCCGGGATGCCGAGCTTGCAGCATCGGACTATGTCGACCTCGCGTTGCGCGGAGTAGGCGTCGAATCGGACTTGACGGCCGTCCAGTCCGTACTGGGTCAGTGCCGCACGGCTATTGACTACTACACCGCTCCGGAACTGCGCTCAGAGTTGAATGACCGGTTTGTTGTCGGGGTGGCTCGCCTGCTCAAGGATGCACAGCCCGGTTCGGACCACCAGCTGGTATTGGCGCGCACTCTTGCTTCGGCTGCGCACTCTCCGGCTGTGGCCGAGGTGTTGCAGGCATGGTTGACCGGTGTTGAGATTCCGGAGGGCCTTTCGGTCGATACGGATTTGCGCTGGCACCTTCTCACGAATTTGGCTCGGCTTGGCGTGGCCGGTGCTGCCGACATTGACGCCGAATATGAGCGCGATGCGACGGCGCGCGGATCCGAACGGGCCGCTGGCGCACGGGCAGCTTCTCCCGATCCGCAGTTGAAGGCGGATGCTTGGGCTCTGGCCTTGGCCGACGACACGCCTAATGAAACGCATTTCCAGTTGTGTTCGAACTTCTGGCAGAAGGATCAAGATGAGGTCCTTGCCCCGTATGTCGAGGCCTACCAGCAGGTGGTCGAAGCGATCTCGCAGGGGCGCGATGGTTGGGCGGAACGAAGCTCAGCTATTCGCCAGCATGTGCTTGGTCTCCTTTTCCCGCGCACAGTAATGAATCGTCAAGAACTGTCGAGTTTCGATGCTTGGCGCGCCGGGGTGACGCTTGGTGATGCCGTTTCGCGGCAGATCCTTGAACGACGTGATGACGCAGAACGTGCCTTGCGGTGCCAGGAAGAGGCGTCCGCTTCGAAGGAGTCCTGAAAGCCTCGATGATCGTGGCCAGTCAAGCCTGATTCGACCCTCGCAGGTGTGCCCGTTATCCGTTGGTGAGGGTTTGGAGTTCGCCGATGGTGAGGGTTCTGCTACCAGCGTGGTTGTGGGTGATGCGGGTCGTGGCCCCTCGTGCGGTCCAGGTGATCAGCCAATGATTCGTTGCCGTGACCGTGTAGGGGTGCCCGGGTTTTGAGGGGTGTTGATACACGTGCCCGCAGGTCGGTGACGGGGTGCCTGGGATGCGGATGTGTTGGGGGTACACGGTGCTGAGCGCACAGGTTTTGGTGGTGCCGTCACCCATGGTGAAGGTCGTCGACATCAACTGGGCTGATAGTTCGTAGCGTTGCCCATGGTCAACGAGGCTGTTGGTGAGTGTGGTGGGTTTGTCGGTCCATAGCCAGATCGGGAACC
>CAYWIN010000117.1:0-6549 GCA_964458365.1 uncultured Propionibacteriaceae bacterium | reverse complement strand
CCGCCGGGTCATGCGAGGCCCGTCCGGTGTGCAACAAAGCCGCCGCCGATTCATGGGCGGCTTCCAGGGCAGCAAAAGGGTCGGACGGTTCTCCCAAAGCCTCTAGCGCCGCGGGCTCGCGAAAGCTTGGACGCCGAGGCTTGTGTGGCTCACTCACTGATTCAGGTTAGCTGTCGCTGTCGGCACCTGTGAGCCCAGACGCAGGCCTGCGCGTTACTGGAATGAATCACCGCACGCACACGAGTTGCTCGCGTTCGGGTTGTCGATGGTGAATCCCTGCTGCGAAATGGTGTCAACGAAATCGATCGTGGCGCCCATCAGGTAGGGGAAGCTCATCTTGTCGGTGATGACCTTGGTACCGAAATGCTCAGCCACCACATCATCGGAACCCTGCTGATCATCCAAAGCCAGCTGGTAACGCAGGCCAGAGCAGCCTCCGGGGGCGACCGAGATACGCAACACCAAATCGGAACTGCCTTCGGCAGCGACCAAAGACTGCACCTTACTTGCGGCCGCTTCGGTGAGGACGATGCCGCCGGTTTCGGTGGACGAAGCCGTCATGGGTGATCCCTTTCAGAGATAAACGTTCAATGCGTCGACCAGAACATCAGCCGCTCCGGCAACGGATTTAGTGTAAGACGCGATGTTCAGCCGTTGGAGTCAGCGGTCTCCCGCCCCGCACGCTTCGGGGTCGACCAGTGGCAATAGTGCCCCCGCGGCTACCGCCGAGCAGCCCCCTCGCCTGATCAGGATGAGGAGAAAGGCGGCTGTTGAAAGCCCTCACCAGGGTCTTCAACCACGACATCGTCCGGCTCAGGATGAAGGTCAGTGAATCGACGAACGTCATTGCGCGCGGCCTCGGCCGCGGTATGTAACCGACTGATGGTGGCTTCGAGGTCGGCCACCTCAGCGGCGAGCTTTTCAGCCTCGGCATCGGCCTGGGCCCGTCCCAGACGATCCCGATCGATGCGCAAGCGGTGTTGCCGAGCTTTCGCCTCGGCGTGGACGGCACGCGCTCGTTGCAGCTCGCGCAGGCAGTCCTGGTAAACCCGAACGGCCAGCTGGTGGTCATCGCTCATCCGGACCTGCTCACCTTCCAACCTTTGACCTAGGATGTGGCAGACATCGTCGCACCACAGGCAGGTATCACGTGGGATTATTCCGCCCTTACGAGCGTTCACAGAATGACAACGCCGCTTCCGAGGCCGCACCGTCTGCTGCCGAAAAGCCGCAAACGCCGACCAAGAAGAAGGTTCCGACCCCGACCCGCCGCGAGGCCGAGGCCGCTCGACGGGAACGCCTCAACCCGACGTTGTCCCCGAACGAACAACGCCAACGCGACCGTGAAGCGAAAGCCAAGTCTCGAGAAGAGCAGTGGGCAAAGGTCGACGAGCAGCCAGGACGCGTCCTCCTGCGGGACTTCCTCGACTCCCGTCGCGGCATCGCCCAATGGTGGATGCCGATTGTGATTTCCGCGTTGGCGATCGCGCTGTTCACCATGAACATTTATCCGCCGCTGGCGGTGTGGGCCACGGTTCTGCCGTACCTGGCGTTGATCGCGCTGGCCATTCACGTGTTCCTGTTGTGGCGGCAGTTCAAGGCTTTGCATGCGCAGCGTCTTCCCAAGGAGTCACTCAAGGGCTTGCTGATGTACCTGGTCAACCGGATCATCAGCCTGCGCCGCTTCCGGGTGCCTCA
Source organism: uncultured Propionibacteriaceae bacterium (assembly GCA_964458365.1). GTDB lineage: Bacteria > Actinomycetota > Actinomycetes > Propionibacteriales > Propionibacteriaceae > Propionicimonas. Next base: position 4,851 of record CAYWIN010000117.1, on the reverse strand, counting down.
ACCCCGAGTGAAGCCTGGCGACGAGATCTGATCGGGTCGATGACGTTTTGTTGGCGGGCCGAGCCCGACTCGGCTTTGCCGCCGAGTCTTCAACCGGAGTTTTCCAGCCAGGCCGATGCTGAGGCCTGGCTGGGCGCCCATTTTGCTGAGCTCGCTGACGCAGGCGCTACTGCCGTGTCGCTCTACTGTGGATCCGATCTGGTCTACGGGCCGATGAGCTTGGCGGAGTGACCAGGTTCAGGCCTCGCGCACTCCGGGCGTGACGAAGGGCGGCTTGACCACTTCGAAATCTTCACTGCGGCCACGCACCGAGACCTGAACCACATCACCGACCGACACCGACCGGTCGACCAAGGCCAGCGCAACGCCGCGACTCAGGGTGGGTGAAAAGGTGCCAGAGGTGACTTCACCAACTGGCTGCTCTCCGGCCAAGACCGACATTCCTGGACGAGGGATCGCTCGACCTAAGGCGCGAAGCCCCCGCGAGAGACGGCCCGTTTTGGCCGTCCGTTGGGCGCGCAAAGCGTCCGCACCGACGAAGTCTGTTTTGTCCCAACCGACCGCCCAAGCCAGGTTTGCCATCACCGGGCTGATCTGGGCGCTGAGCTCATGCCCATGCAACGGGTAGCCCATTTCGGTGCGCAGGGTGTCGCGGGCGCCGAGGCCGCACGGGGCGATCCCGAAGTCGCCACCAAAGTCGAAAACCTGATCCCAGATACGTCCGGCCTGGTCGGCTGGGACGACCAGTTCGTAGCCGCGTTCGCCGGTGTAGCCCGTCCGACAGACAGTGAGGGGGATCTTGTCATGTTCCACCGCTTGAAAGCTCATGTAGTTCTGGCCAGTGGGCAGCTCCATCCCGGAAAGCACCTGATCGGATGCGGTGCCTTGGACGGCGATCACTGCGTAGCGGGTGTGTTCGTTGACCACGGCAAGGTTGGGCGGCGCAAGTTCGCGCAGGATGGCGACAACCTCGGTGGTGTTTGCCGCGTTGGGGATGACGAACACTTCCTCATCGCTGAACAGGTACACGATCATGTCGTCGACAACGCCACCGTCGGGATAGCACAGCAGCGTGTATTGCGCCTGTCCGGGCTGGATGCGGCCCAAATCGTTGGTGACACAGCGGTTGAGAAACGCTGCCGCCCCCGGACCGGTGATCCGCACTTTCCCCAGGTGGCTCACGTCAAAAACGCCGACTCCTGAGCGCACCGCGCGATGCTCGGCGACTACTCCTTCGTATTGCAGGGGCATCAGCCACCCGCCGAATTCAGAGAATTTGGCTCCCAACGCCAGATGGCGATCGTTCAGCGGAGAAAGTAGCGGCTCGGTCATGGTGCCTCCTGTCGGAGGTACACGTTAGCCAAATGCTTCGGCTCCTGGGTGAGCCGCCTCAACGAGACGAACCCTACGAACGGACTACTGAGCCAGGCGCAGGCGAAGTAGCCTAAGGTCGTTGCGGTTCATCACTCACCTTGAAGGACGCCATCGTGTTCAGCTTCAGCCTTCCATCGATCAGCCTGATCAATGCTGTCGGCAAGGACCCCGGAATCCTCGTGGTCGGTTTGGCCGAAACCAGTGACGACGACATCATCATCGGCCTGCCTGATGACCTCCGCAAGGCGGCCAAGAAGTCGTTGGGCGTCGACGTCCTTTCTGCGGTCAAGGGTCTGGGAGCCAGCTCGAAGCTTGGCACATGCACCTCTTTGGTGTTGGCGAGCAGCATCCGCTTGATCGTGGTGGGACTGGGTCCGATTGACGTGATCCCCGAACAGGTGCGACGCGCAACCGGAGCTGCGATGCGCTTTGTCGCCGCGCTGCCGTCCAGCGAACCGCAAACGGTCACGATCAGCCTCGAATCGGCTGAGCCAGCGGTGATCACCGGAGCCGCGGAAGGTGCCCTCCTGGGCTGCTACCGCTTCGGCCCTACTCGGCCCGACAACGCAGGCGTCGGCGAAATCTTGTTGGTTTCCACTAACCGCAAGCCTGAGGCTCGGACCGCCCTGAGTGTTGCTGTGGCGACGGCTTCGGCGGTCATTCAGACTCGGGACTGGGTGAATACCCCCGCCAACCGGCTGTACCCAGAAACCTTTGCCGAGGCGGCCAAAGCGGCGGCGAAGAGCACCCGAATCAGCGTTGAAGTATGGGACGAGAAGGCGCTCGAACGCGAGGGCTTCGGGGGCCTTCTTGCCGTCGGCGGCGGTTCGACCCGCAAACCTCGGCTGGTGAAGCTGAGCTACGCCCCTCGCGGGGCAAAATTTCACCTCGCGCTTGTAGGCAAGGGCATCACCTTCGATTCCGGCGGTCTGGATTTGAAGCCACCGGAGTCCATGTACACGATGAAGTCGGACATGGCTGGTGCCGCTTCGGTGCTTGCCGCCGTCATCGCTATCGCTCAGTTGGGCTGGAAGGTGCAGGTGACGGCCTGGGCAGCGATGGCCGAAAACTTGCCATCGGGTGGCGCCTACCGTCCCTCAGATGTCCTCACCATGTTTGGCGGCACGACAGTGGAGAACGGCAACACCGACGCAGAAGGCCGATTGGTTCTGGCCGATGCTCTCGCCAAGGCCTCCCAGGATGAGCCCGACCTCGTGGTCGATGTGGCCACGTTGACCGGTGCCTGCATGGTCGCGTTGGGCACGCGCGTGGCTGGCTTGATGGCACGCGACGATGAGACCGCCGATGTCATTTTGGATGCTGCCGAGACGGCCGGCGAGTTGTTCTGGCAGCTCCCGATTCCCGAAGATGCGGCACCCAAATTGGTCTCCGAGGTCGCCGACGTGAAGTCCACGGGGGACCGCTACGGCGGTGCACTGACCGCGGCAGCATTTTTGTCCACTTTTGTTCCGGAGAGCATTCCTTGGGCACACCTGGACATCGCTGGCCCGTCGTTCAATTCAGGCGGTGCCTATGACTACGTCACGACTGGAGGCACCGGCATGAGCGTGCGCACGTTGATCGCTCTTGCCCAAGCCCGGACGAACTGACATGGACTCATACTCAGCCGATCTTGTTGTCGTGGGCGCCGGAGCGCCTGGACTGCTCGCTGCCACTGCGGCCCGCCGTCTCGGCGACGACGTCGTGGTGGTTGACGCGTCACCTTTGGCCGGTGGAAACGCAGCCAGTGGTACCGGCCAGATGTGGCTGCCAGCCAACCCTTTGATGGGTGAAGCCAACCTCGCCGATTCGTCCGACGAGGCCAACGAGTACCTTCAGGCGCTGCTGGGTTCTCCCCGCAACGCGGCATCGGCGTCTCGGCGTGCCGCTTTCGTCCGTACCGCTCCGAAGCTCGCTCGCTGGCTCCTCGCCTCGCACGTTCCGCTCACGATCGTAAAGAGCGGTTCGGATTTCTACCCGGTACTTCCCGGCGGGAAAGAAAGCGGACGCACCGTCCAGGTTGGCGCTCTCGATCGCCGGGTCCTCGGCGAGACTGACAACGCGCTTGCCCGGCACACCTCCCGTTGGCAGGGAACGCTCGACCGGTTACCGATGAGCGTCCCCTTGCGTCGACCCACGACGTCTGGTGGAGAGTCCCTGGTGGCACACCTGTTGCACCGCGCGGTGGCCAACGGGGTTGAGTTGTGGCTGGATTCTCCGGTCACCGGGTTGCTGCACACTGACGACCGTGTCACCGGTGTGATCGTGAACCGTGACGGTGTGTCCACCGAAATCACCGCGAAGCGGGTTTTGCTGGCCAGCGGCGGTTTCGAGCGCAGCACCGAGCTTCGCGATGAATACCTTCCCCTGCCAACTCAGGCCTCCTGGACCACCACAGATCGGGTCGCTTGCGATGGTTCGGTGATGCGTCTGGCCACGGAGTTGGGTGCAGACGTGGCCAATATGGATGATGCGTGGTGGATGCCGGTCGTGCTGATTGACGACCAGGCCTATCCCGTCGATCAGGCTTTGGGCGCGCCGCATGGCCTCCTGGTTGATTCGGTCGGCGATCGTTTCGTCGACGAAACCAGCAGCCCCTATGAAATCGGCCAGGCCATGTATGACCACTCGCGCGCCGTTCGCGCGGTGCCGTCCTTCCTGGTGATCGACAATCGACATAGGCAGAGCACTCTTCTGGGCCCGTGGGCTGCCGGCTCCACACCGAAACCGGCGATCGCCGAGGGCGCGATTACTCGCGCCAGTACCCTCAATGACCTGGCCCAGGCCACCGGCTTGGATCGCGCCTGCCTGTTGGGATCTGTCGTCCGCTTCAACACCTTTGCCAACAAAGGCCACGATTCGGATTTCAATCGCGGACAGGGCGAAGACAGCGGTCACAAGAAGCGCAAGAATCCGGCACTCGGCAAGATCGACAAGACTCCGTTTTGGGCCATCAAGGTCTACCCCGGAGACACCGGCACCCGTGGTGGTCTGGTCGTCGATGAGCACGGACGGGTGCTACGTAGTGATGCCACTGCGATTGCGGGCCTCTATGCCTGCACGGGAGCCGCAGCATCCTTCTTCACCGGAGCACCGCCGGCTCCCGGCGCACAACTTGCAGAATCCCTTGTCGGGGCGTTTCTGGCCGTCACCGATCAGCGCAAGCCAAGCAACTAGCCACCCAAGAACCGGGCTTCGTCCACGGAGATGTGCCGAATCACCGTCGGCGCTGTCCCGATGGACGGACGGTGACCTGAAACCGATCAGTCGGCGGAAGGCTAGTCTGAACTCCTGTAAATGCCAGCGACCATAAGGAGCATCTGCGATGTCCACTCCCGTTCCATTGCCGGCACTCGGCGAGAGCGTCACCGAGGGGACCGTGTCCCGTTGGCTGAAGCAGGTCGGCGATACCGTCGCGGTGGATGAGCCATTGGTGGAAATCTCCACAGACAAGGTCGACACGGAAGTGCCCTCCCC
>CAYWIN010000116.1:0-6608 GCA_964458365.1 uncultured Propionibacteriaceae bacterium | reverse complement strand
CGGCGAAGACTTCGTAGTCCAGTTCGAGTTCTTCGGGCAGCTTGTCATACAGCGCTTCCAGCACCGCGGTTTCTGCGACCGCACGCCCACGGTTCACCTTGTGATGGGCCAAGACGTCGCGGCGGATCCGCGCGAGCTCGGCTGGCTCCATCCGCAATGGTTCACCTTTGACGGTGACGAGCAGGCGCGGCTCGGCGTCTTGGGGCAGGTTGACCAGCCGCTTCAGGAGCGGAACCATCCGCAAACTGCCCTTGATCGCCGCAGCGGGAGCGGAATCGATGCGGGAGGCGACGACCCCAACCGAATCTGAGGCCACCCCGCCAATCGGGCGCAAGGTCACCGAGTCCTCGCCGAGGGAGGGCAGGACGCGGTCGATGTAGTTCATAAACAGGCCGGACGGGCCAACGACCAGAATGCCACCGCGCTCGAAGCGTCGACGGTTGGAATACAGCAGGTAGGCCGCGCGATGCAAAGCGACGACGGTCTTTCCCGTTCCGGGGCCGCCCGCGATCACCGTTACCCCGCGATAGTCGGCCCGGATAGCTTCGTCTTGCTCGGCTTGAATGGTGGCCACGATGTCGCGCATCCGGTTACCTCGGGCCCGCTTCAGCGCTGCCATCAGGGCGCCTTCGCCGATGACCGGCAAATCGTCACGTGCCGCCGAGGCGTCGAGCAGATCATCTTCGATGCCGATGACGATGTCGTTGCGGCATCGCAGCACTCGGCGTCGGACGACACCCATCGGGTTGGACGCCGTGGCGCGGTAGAACGGTTCGGCAGCCCGGGCGCGCCAATCGATGACCAGGGGTTCATACTCTTCGTCGCGGACGCCGATTCGCCCGATGTATCGGATTTCCGCGTCGGTGTGATCCAGGCGTCCAAACACCAAACCTTCATGCTCGGCGTCGAGTTCGGCCAGTCGTCGTGCTGCCGAGAAAGCGAAAGCATCACGTTCGAACAGGGCGGTGCCGTCTTCCTCCCGCACCCAGGTCTGATTGTCTGAGCGGTAGAGCTCCTGACCGTGGGCGGCGATCTTCTTGGCAGATGTCGTGGCCTTCGCTAAATGCTTGTAGACCAGATCAACGTGTTCCTGTTCTATGGCCAGTTCACGTTCAAGCGCCGTGGGTGTCGGCACAGCTGAATCCACTGTTCGTCCTTCTGCAGGGTGCGCGACCGATTAGTTTACGCCGTTTTCGCCCGTGAGGTCAGTCCGGGTACAACGATCGCGAGATCAGCCCCGGGTGGAGCGCTTGATGGGGGCGTCCAGTTTCTTGTATCCCAGAGCCGCAACGATGCCGATATTGCCCACCACCGTGTAGCCAAGAACGGCGGTAGCCAGCGAGCCAACGTTGAAAGTTCCGGGGAACGCGATCAGGTTTCCTGCGACGACCAGGACGACGAACCAGACGACGCACGACACCACGCACACCCAGTCGTAGCCCCGCCGGATGCCGAGAACAGCGCCTGCTCCCGCGATGGCGAAGGGGGCCAGCATGGCGGCGTAGGCCCAGGAAATCAGCCGGACCGAGTCGGGATCCATCGGGAGTTTGGCGAGGACAAGCCAGCCGACATACAACACGGTGACCGCGACCAGATAGGGCCAACTGGCCAGTACTCTGTTCATCTTGCGCCTTTCGCCGCCCGCAGCGTATCCAATCTGCGCTGAAGTGCGGGGCGTTGGCGATCTGGAACGCGATTTGAGGCCAGTCCCCGCTGTGGCGTAGTCTTGACCCTTGCACGACCTGTGCCTATTGGCGCATGCACTCACTGAAGTCAAACGATTGGGAGTAATGGCGAAAAAGGAAGGCGTCCTCGAACTTGAGGGGACGGTTGTCGAAGCCCTGCCGAATGCGATGTTCCGAGTGGAACTGGCAAACGGTCACAAGGTACTGGCGACCATCAGTGGCAAGATGCGGCAGCACTACATCCGTATCATCCCGGCCGACCGTGTCGTCGTTGAGCTTTCTCCCTATGACCTGACTCGGGGACGCATCGTCTTCCGGCACCGGTAAAGCAAGAACGTCAGAATCCACCATCTGTCTGGGGACACGTGTGTGCCCAGCGCCTACTCAGAAAGTTGCTCGATGAAGGTTCAGCCGAGCGTCAAGAAGATCTGCGACAAGTGCAAGGTGGTTCGCCGCCACGGTCGCGTGATGGTGATCTGCGACAACCCGCGCCACAAGCAGCGTCAGGGCTGAGCGAAAGCTCAGTCAGGACCCGCAAGCGCGGGACGCGGAACACCGGCCTCAAGGCCAGCTCAACAACTCAATATCAGGGCCCTCAGGGCCCGGTGGCGGCGCAAGCCGCAAACCTGACAACGTGATCGCAACGGCAGAGCCTCGGCCCTGCTGACCACCCTCGGACGAAGGCCGAGGCCCACGCATACAGCGAGGGGACGCATCACGCCAGACACCTTCGCGGGCCAGGCAACTGGTTCGAAAACCGGAAAGGTAACTGCCTGATGGCACGCCTGATCGGGGTCGATCTTCCGCGCGAGAAGCGCGTCGAGATTGCCCTCACTTACATCTTCGGCATTGGCCGCACTCGCGCCCTAGAGACGCTGAAGGCCACTGGAATCAGTGGCGACACTCGTGTTCACCAATTGACCGACGATCAGTTGGTTGCGCTTCGTGACTACATCGAAGCCAACTTCGAAACTGAAGGCGATCTGCGCCGTAGCGTGGCCGCCGATATTCGTCGCAAGATCGAGATTGGTTCCTACCAGGGCCGTCGACATCGCATGGGCCTGCCGGTCCGGGGACAACGGACCCGCACCAACGCTCGCACCCGTAAGGGTAAGAAGAAGGCCGTCGCCGGTAAGAAGAAGGTCCGCTAGTACGCGGCCCCTTGAACACGAGAAACCAGGAGTAACTCAAATTGGCTACTGCAGGCCGTGCGAGCGCCAAGACCAAGGTGCGTCGCAAAGAAAAGAAGAACGTCGTCGCCGGCCAGGCGCACATCAAGAGCACGTTCAATAACACGATCATCACGATCACCGATCCCACGGGTGCGGTGATCGCGTGGGCCTCTGCCGGCACCGTCGGCTTCAAGGGCTCGCGTAAATCCACTCCGTTCGCCGCGCAGATGGCTGCTGAAGCTGCCGGACGCCGCGCCATGGATCATGGCATGAAGCGAGTGGATGTCTTCGTCAAGGGCCCGGGCTCGGGTCGGGAGACCGCTATCCGTTCATTGGGTGCGGTCGGTCTGGAGATCGGCCCGATCTCCGATGTCACCCCGGTACCGCATAACGGTTGCCGTCCGCCGAAGCGTCGCCGCGTCTGAGCTGCGAGGAGGAGTAAGAACCCATGGCCCGTTATACCGGACCCGTTACGAAGAAGTCCCGCCGGCTCGGCACCGACCTGGTGGGCAACGATAAGGCTTTCGAGCACCGTCCCTACCCGCCGGGCATGCATGGCCGCGGCCGGAGCAAAGAGAGCGAGTACTTGCTTCAGCTTCGCGAGAAGCAGAAGGCTCGCTATGCCTACGGCGTGCTGGAGAAGCAGTTCCGTCGTTACTACGAAGAGGCCAACCGTCTTGCTGGCAAGACCGGTGACAACCTGCTGATCATCCTGGAGTCCCGTTTGGACAACGTGATCTACCGGGCTGGTTTCGCATCGACTCGCCGTCAGGCCCGCCAGTTGGTCGTTCACGGCCACTTCCTGGTCAATGGCAAGAAGGTCAACGTTCCCAGCTTCCGGGTCAGCGCCTACGACGTGATCGACGTGCGCCCGAAGTCGAAGAATCTGCCTCCGCTGGTTATCGCTCGCGAGACCTTTGATGACCAGACCGTTCCCGGCTGGCTCACCTCGCGTCCGACGTCTGGCCGGATCCTGGTTCATCAGCTTCCCGTTCGTGAACAGATCACCATCGACGTCACCGAGCAGCTGATCGTCGAGCTTTACTCGAAGTAATCCCCATCCGCCGGGTTGTTTCGTCCGGCGAACTCGTCACCGTCATATAGCGGGCGGTGGAAAGGAAAGAAACATGCTCATTGCACAGCGTCCGATCCTGACCGAGGAGGTCGTCGACGAGCACCGTTCGCGGTTCGTCATCGAGCCTCTGGAGCCGGGCTTCGGTTACACCTTGGGTAACTCGCTGCGTCGCACCTTGTTGTCGTCCATTCCGGGCGCCTCGGTGACCAGCATCAAGATCGAGGGCAATCAACACGAGTTCTCCACCGTGCCAGGCGTGGTGGAAGACGTCACTGAGATCATCCTCAACCTCAAGGGCTTGGTGCTCTCCTCCGAAGAGGACGAGCCGGTCGTGATGTACCTGCGCAAGTCGGGTGCGGGTGCGGTGACGGCGGCAGATATTGCGCCGCCGGCTGGTGTCGAGGTGTACAACCCCGATCTGCACATCGCCACCTTGAACGACGAAGGTCGACTCGAGATGGAACTGGTCGTCGAACGTGGCCGTGGCTACGTTTCTGCCGTCCAGAACAAGAACCCCGACGCCGAAATCGGCCGGATTCCTGTGGACTCGATCTACTCGCCGGTGATGAAGGTCACCTACAAGGTAGAAGCGACCCGTGTCGAGCAGCGCACCGACTTCGACAAGTTGATTGTCGATGTCGAAACCAAGCACTCGATCACCCCGCGTGACGCGATGGCTTCGGCAGGCAAGACGCTGGTCGAGCTCTTCGGCTTGGCTCGTGAGTTGAACAACGAGGCCGAGGGCATCGAGATTGGGCCCTCCCCGGTCGACGAGCAGCTTGCCGCTGATCTGGCTTTGCCGGTGGAAGACCTCAAGCTCACCCAGCGCAGTTACAACTGCCTGAAGCGCGAAGGCATCCACACCGTGAGCGAACTGGTTTCGCGCACCGAACAGGACCTGCTGGACATCCGTAACTTCGGCTCGAAGTCGATTGAGGAAGTCAAGCTGCGCCTGCAGGAAATGGGTTTGGCCTTGAAGGACAGCTCGCCGCGGTTTGACCCGCTGGGCGCTTTGGCCAACTACGACGGTGACGTCGAGTACGACGACACCTACTGATCAGGAGAGACACCACCATGCCAAAGCCCACTAAGGGCCCCCGCTTCGGCGGCAGCCCGGCGCATCAGCGGATCATCTTGGCCAACCTGGCCACGCAACTGTTCCAGCACGGCAAGATCACGACCACCGAGGCGAAGGCCAAGCGTGTCCAGCCTTTGGCGGATCGCCTGATCAGCAAGGCCAAGCGCGGAGATTTGCACAATCGCCGTCAGGTGCTGACCACGATCAAGGATCCTGCTGTGGTTCGGGTGCTGTTCAACGAGATCGCTCCGGCTGTCGCCGAGCGTGACGGCGGCTACACCCGGATCACCAAGATTGGTCCCCGGAAGGGCGATAACGCTCCGATGGCGGTCATCGAGGTCATCACCGAATCGGTCGAGGACAGCCGCAAGGCCAAGGCCAAAGGCGCCGGTAAGCCGGTAGCTAAGAAGCCTGCCGCGAAGAAGGCTCCGGCCAAGAAGGCCGAAAAGGTCGAGGAGGCCGCTGAAGCGGTTGAGTCCGAAGCCGTTGAGGCCGTCGATGAGGCTCCCAAGCCGAAGAAGGCCGCGGCGAAGAAGTCCGAGAAGGCTGATACCGAAGAAGCCTGAGTGCTTTAACGCTGAACCGTCCGTCCCTTACGGGGCGGGCGGTTTTGCTTTGCCATGGGATATGACACGAGGCCCAGGCAACCGCGGGGGAGTGGGTTGCCTGGGCCTCAAGGGGGCTAGGGGAAGACTTAGCGAGTTGCCTTTCGGCCACAGCCGCCCCACGGCTGGAGGCCGCGCTTGCTGTAGATCCGATTCGCAATGGTGATTTGCTCAGCCTTTGTGGCCTTGTGCGGCTTGCTTGCGAAGGTTCGACCGCCCGCGCCACGCCAGGTGCCCAGATTGAACTGCAGGCCACCGTAGTAGCCGTTGCCGGTGCTGATCTTCCAGTTGCCGCCCGATTCGCATTTCGCGATCTTGTTCCACATGCTCAGTCGAGCAATGTTCACTGCCGGGGTCTTCGTTCCGATCAGAACGACGCGGGCAACAGGAGTCTTCACGACAACCTGGTTGATCACCGTGTAGGCAACGCCATTGATGGTCGTTGTCGTGTACGTGCGCCGTCCCAGGCCAGCTTTGGCCGGCGTCACGAGCTTGGAAAGCCCCTTGCGCAGACTGCTGGTCTTCCGGTTGATCGTCGCGCGCAACAAGGTGACGTTGGCGGTCTTGGAGGTCACCGTGATCCGATCGACCTTGACCTGTAGGTCTGTGGTGATCGGGGCACTGAGGCTAGGTGTGACAGCATCTGTTCCTGCCAAGGTAACGTGCTGCTCTGCAAGCAAATCGCCGACCGTCGTGGCACCGGTGGTGACGGACGTGGGCGATGCCGCCCCGACTGTAAGAGTCACCGGAGTGCCCGAAGGGCTGGAGTCCGTGGTCTCTGCGAAGGCGAGGTCGCCGCCGCCGAGCACGAGGCCTGCAGTAAGCAGGGACGCAACAATGGTTTTCTTCATAGCTTCCTTGGTTAGGGGGCAAGGGCGCAGCAACAGACGAAGGGCCGGGGAAGGTGCCGGACGTGTGTCAGCTAGCGAGGTGCTGCATCAAGCAGCGTGGGCACATCCCCAAGGGGAAAGCCCTGCTTTGGCGTAGTAGCGG
>CAYWIN010000115.1:0-6622 GCA_964458365.1 uncultured Propionibacteriaceae bacterium | reverse complement strand
TCCCCAGGCAGCTCGCGAGATTGCCCGGGTGATCGCCGATCAGGTTGGCGTGCGATCCGATACAAAACTGGGCTCTGGGGTGGGTGGGTAGTCTCGAAGGTTGAGCCTAAGGAGTATCTGGCCTTGCCTGAAGACCACAACACGGACCCCACAACCACTGAACCAACCAAAATCAGTTTTTCTATTCCGCAAATCATCGGCGGTGCCGGAGCTGCTGCGACGGCAGCGGCGATCGGTTCGCAGCTGGGTGTTGCGGGCACGGTGATTGGTGCCGCCATTGCCAGTGTGATTGGTGGTGTTGCCGGCACGCTGTACTCGGCGGGGCTGGCGGGTACACATCGCAAGGTCAGCCAGGTCATTCAACGGACGACCGGGTCGGAAGACCCGTCTGCAGACCAGGTGGCTGAGGAAGTCGCCACTGATGAGGGGATGCCGGAATCGCCCACCATGGTGCAGGCAGATCTGGGCCTGATCGCATCATCGGCGGAATCTGAGCTTGAACCCGACCCCAAACCCAATCCCGACCGCCGCAAGCTGATCGAGCGCATGGTGTTGTCCGGCGCGGCGATCTTTGTGGTCGCCGTCGGGATCATCACGACCCTTGAGTTGGGACTCGGGCGTTCGTTGGACGGCTCGTCACACACGACTGTTCAACAAATCACGCAGGATCGTGGCGGTGTGAATAGACCGATCCCTCCGCCGGTCGCCTCTGAGTCGGTGGAGCCGTCCGTGGCGCCGAAAACGCCCGTTCCGACCGTCCGTCCCACGGCCACGCGGGGTCCGACGCCGTCACCGATAATCCCAACCAGTAGCACCGATATCCCGGTTCCGGCGACCCCGCGTCCGACCTGAACGGCTCGTTTTGCACCGGACTTGCGGCCCTACACTGGTCAACGAAAGGGTGAGTCTATGCGCGCAATGCCAGCAGCTGTTGCCATGATCGTGGCCGTACTTGCCGGGGCAATCATGGTTCCTTCTGAGGCTCCGGAAGTTCGCGCCGCCGGAGGTTATCCGATGAAAGCCGCAGGCGGTGCCGCCCCAAATGGTGCGATTTCAGCGACAAATTCACCCGGAACTGTTGCGCCGGTGAACTGTCGCAAAGTGAAGTGTGTGGCGCTGACCTTCGATGACGGTCCGGTGCCGCAAACGGTGAACCTGCTAAATGTGCTGAAAAAGTACAACGCCAAGGCCACTTTCTTCGTGTTGGGCAGCCAAGCTCAGGCCCATCGCCCGATCTTGCGGCGGATGGTTGCGGAGGGGCACGCCATCGGGAATCACTCGTGGAGTCATCCCCAGTTGGGACGGATGAGTGCCTCCGCGATCCGCAGTCAGCTCAATAGGACGCAGTCGGTCATCGTTTCGGCAGCAGGAGTTCAGCCGCGAATCGTCCGCACGCCGTATGGCCAGATGAGCCCGAAGATTCGGAAGACTCTCGTCAAATTTGGTGCGCCCATGATCTTTTGGACTGTGGACCCATTGGATTGGAAATATCGCAATACGACAAAGGTGACGAACGCTGTGGTTCGGGCAGCTCGGCGTAACTCGATCATTTTGTTACACGACATCCACCCCACGTCCCGAGCGGCTGTTCCGGCGATTATCGCCAAACTGCGAGCCAAGGGTTATGTCTTTGTCACGGTGCCACAACTCATCGGGTCGCATCCCACGGCCGGAAAGATGTACGTGCACGGATAGTTTTCTTGACAGGCGCGCCATATTGGGGAAATCCGGTGTTGAAACGTTCCTAAGTGTCAGGATTTGGGTAACCCCTCGACAAAGGAGACGACATGGGCGCACCGCCACGCCCAATCGGCATCACCTTCGGTGCGGCCTGCTCGCTTCTCGGTGCCGGGGTTAGCCTCGGTTCTGTGGGTACCTCGATGTCCTCACCAGGCGGGACGAGTCAGACCTCCCACACCCTGTTGTCGATCGTCACTCCTGCTGGCTTGATGTGGGTTCCCATTTATGCGGGTGTGATCGCGCTGGTTGTCTGGCTGTGGCGCGGCGATCATGCAGGCCGCGCCCGCGTGCAGGCGACCAGTCCTTTGGTGGCGTGGTCATTGGCGCTGGTGGGGGCCTGGGCGATCGCACGCCAATTCGGGACGAGCTGGTTCACGATTTGGGTCACCATGATCCTGGTAATCAGCCTGGAGATCACCCTCATCGTCTTGGCATTTCGCCTTCACAAGAGCACCCCCACTGATTCGACGGAGGCCCTTGTGCTCGACGTCACTATGGGCCTGCTTTTGGGCTGGGTAACGGTGCTCTTGGTCACCCATGTGGCGATATCGGGCTACGTGGTCGGATTGAGGCCGACCAGCGAATCAGCGGTAGTAGTGGCGGCAGCAACGCTGATCGCGGTGGCCATGTTTGGTGTGGTTCTGGCTCGAGCTCTGGGGGGACGGATCAGCGTGGCCGTCGGAATGGCCTGGGGGCTGTTGTGGGTGGCAGTGAGCCGGGTGACCGGGTCCGTGGTGTCTTTGCCCATCAGCCTGATTGCGGCTGTCGCTGCGGTGATCGTGGTGGCGGCAGCGGTGGCAACCAGTGACAACGCGTGGATCGCTAGTGGCGGACCCTTATCGTCGCGCCGCGGGTGAACCGGCGCACGCTGAGGTGCGATGAGGCGCAAACTCGTCGTCGGACGGTCGCGGGACGGGATCGGCTGATCAGATGGGGTCGGACGTGATGTGAGGCACGCGGGAGTCCGCATCGCGCACCCGTTTCACGATGCGGCTCAATGCCACATCAGTGATGTTGAGGAAGCTGGCCAAGTCGCGCTGAGTTACCCGATGAACGAGGCCGGGGTGTTCGACGAGCAGTTGCCGGTAGCGCATTTCCGGAGTGCTGCGCAGCCAGGCGACATCGGTTTGCAAAGTGGTGGCGTGCATCACCGCCAAGCTGGCAATCAGCCGGGCCCAAGCGACGTGCCGGGTGGCCAGTTGATCAATGGTCCGGAAGTTGCCTTGGATCAGGAGACTCGGCTCCAGCGCCGTCACCGTGTGGATCGACTGAGATTCGATAGCGGCCATGATCGTGCGAGATCGAGGGTGTAGGTCCCGGGTCGCGGCGCGCCGTACGCCTTCCATGCCGAGGGCGGGCATGGACGCCAAGATGTCACCCTCTTCAGAAAAGAAGACGGTCGCGCTCCGGCGCCCGCCTTCCACCTGCATTTTCGCTTTGAGCAGGCCGCTTTGAATGTAGTAGACGTAGGGATGAGCATCACCGGCCGAGAAGAGCACGTCGCCGGGCTCCGGTCGGAGGATCCTCAGCTGCGCCGCGAACTGTTCCCACTGGGGAAGATCGGCAGCGGCGTATGCCTCTAACCTCAACCTCAGGCCGCGCACGGCGTGGCCCACAGTGGCGCCGTCGATACTCATTCGGTTGCTCCTCCACAGCATACGAAGGAAATGAAATCCGCCAGAAAATTCGGGTCTGCTAAAGCCCTTGCCAAGGTTAGCCTCTCGCTAAGGAGGCGGCGAGCTTTCGTGCCAAGTTCGAACAAATTCGACAAAACTTGCGCTCACCCCGGACCTTTCCGCTGTTGCTTGACGCAGAAAGTGGCGCGGCGGGCTCGCGAATGTCCATCTGTGGAGCTTTTTGTCTGCAAGTCGGGAGTGGGACTGTTGCGCCAGTGCGCATTCCCTCGAATGCTGCGTTACCTCTAGGATCGAAGCACTATCGCTCAAAAGGGAGACCAGCATGTCTGATCAGAATCCGCCTCCACCGGATCCGAATGGGCCCGTGCCCGGCTATCCGCCGCCCGCGCCTGGGCAGCCTGCTCCTCCGCCGGGCTTCCCCAATCCAGGTGGCCCGACGCCTCAGCAGGGTTATCAGGCGCCCGGTTCGTATCCGCCACCGCCGCCCGCTGGCGGCTACCCTCCGCCTGCTCCAGCTGCCGTTCCGGTTGCTGGCCACGTCGACTACGGCGTAGCACTGGGCTACGGCTGGCGAAAGTTCACGGCTAACCCGGCACCGTTCCTGCTCACCATGCTGATCGCTGTGGGTGCCTCGATTGTGCTGTGGCTGTTGGGCATCTTGGTCAACGTCATCATTGGCCTTGCGGTCAGAACCGCCGACTACAGCATGTGGAGCGCCGTCTCAATGATTCATTGGGGTGTGACGCTGGTCTTCTTCGCTCTCAGCGTCTTTGTCTTCATGCTGATCGGTATGGCGCTGGTGCAAGCATCAATCGATACTGCTCGCGGCGTCCCGGTCACGTTGGCCACCGCCTTCCGTCGGGACAAGTTGTCCCAGTACCTGCTGTACGCCGTGATCTTGGTTGGCATTGGCATAGTCATCAATGTGCTGTCGGCATTGCTCAATTCCGTCACATTGATCGGTGGCTCGCTGCTGGGATTCGTGGCGCAGCTGGCGATTTCTGTGTTCTTCTTCTATGCGCCGTTCCTGATTCTGGACCGCGGCGTGACGGCCGTTGAGGCATTGAAGTCCAGCTATCAAGCTGCGATGGCCAACTTCGGCCAGACGATCTTGATCGTGTTGGTTATCGGTCTCGTTGCGGCGGCAGGCACGATCGCGTTCGGTATTGGTGTGTTTGTCACGCTGCCGATGGCGATGATTGCGGCCGCGTCGATCTACCTGTCGGTGCACGGAGAGAACTCGGCTCCGTAATCGGCCATTTCGCACGCTGGTGATCAGGGGGCGGCTCTTCCCACTCGGGGAGGGTCGCCCCCTGGCATGCTCTTGCTGCTCAGCAGTACCGAGCCCAAGCGTCGAGTTTGAGGTGCTTGAGCACATTGCTGAATCCGGCTGGTGACTTCGCGCACATGTGGGCCACGCTGACGTCGTACTCGATGTGGAAGACAGCCTTCTTTGCGGCGATGAACGGACGATAGGCGTTGCATTCTTGGTAGACCAGGCACTCTTCATTGACGGCAAAGTCTGCCCAAGGCTGCGCCTGCGGGATCAGTTCGATGCCGTTTTTCAGGCCGATGGCGAGGCCCCGTTGGTGGGCGGCCTTGCTCAGAGCGGTGAAGTAGGCAAGTTCGTGTGCCTTGGTGAGAGGGAAGCCAGTCTTGGCTTGGTATCCGTCCATGTTGTCTGGGTCGACGGCATCGAAACCCTTTGCCTTGCATTGGTCCATCCGCGCATTCATGATCGGCATCAGCACCGATAGTTTGCGGATGTCCAACCATCGTTCACCCGGCCAACTGTCCAGCTTCTTGCCAATCACTGAAGCGGGGAACTTTCCTCGGTCCGACCGCCAGTTTTCCCAGCCCCCGGCGTTGAAATAGCAGATCACTTTCTTTCCCGATGCCTTCAACTGGGCAACTTGGGCCGACGTGGTCTCGACGCCGTCAAGGTCCACCACCGGTGCGGTCGTGGCGGCGAGTTTTCCGGCGTACTGCACCTGAAATGCTGTCTTCGGGGTGGGCTTCCAGATGGTGACTTTGGTGGTAGCCGATGCAGTTTGGGTGCTGGGTGTGGCGGTGCTCAGCGGTGTGGCGTTGGCGGACCGCGGCGCATCGGGGCCGGGGTTGCACCCGGTGGTGAGTAGCAGAACTGCGCTGAGGAGGGCGAACAGTGGACGCATAGATCCATCGTGCCTCGTGAGGTGCCATCGAGAGCCAATTCGTCAGGATTGGCCAACGGATGCGTAATGGGCAATGAGGGTGAGGGCGCGATGAAGCTCGTCGGCAGTGACTGCGCCAAAGCCAAAGACAATTCCTCTCCGTTGGGAACGTCCAGACCAGTAGGTCGAAAGGGCGCTGACCTGCACGTCATGTGCCGCGAGGTCGGCAACAACCTCCGCTTCGTCTCGGGCAGTTTCGACCACCGCGTGCAGTCCGCCATCCATCGGGTACACCCGCAGCCCAGGCAGGTCTCGCAAAGCCGCCACCACTTCGGCTCGACGCCGTCGATAACGCTGGCGCATTCGCTGGGTGTGAAGTCGCAAAGCGCCGCTGGCCAAATAGTCAGCCATGGCATTCTGTGTGACCTGACCAATCGGCTGGCCGAGTTCTTCCCGGACGCGGGTCACCGGCGGGACGAGCCACTCGGGGAGCGCCAAGAAACCTGTCGCCAGCGCCGGGGTCAAAGTCTTGGCCAAGGTGCTGAGCAGCACTACACGCCCAGTAACGGGATCGTCCAACGCAGCGAGTGCGGGCAACGGCGACGAGGTGTAGCGGAGTTCGGAATCGTAATCGTCTTCGATGACAACGACCCGGTGATGTTCGGCCCAGGCAAGAAGCTCGCTGCGTCGATCAATCGGTAGCGACCCGCCGAGCGGATACTGATGGCTGGGGGTCACCAGAACCACCGCAGGAGCTGCCGATCCGGTCGGCAGCGCGCTGGTTACCAGGCCGTGCTCATCAGCGGGAAGTGACTGCACACTGGCCCCGAAATAGTGGGGCACTCGCCGCAAGGAGGGATAGCCGGGATCTTCGACGCCCACCCGAAGCGAGCCAGGGCCCAGAGCGTGCAGAATCAAGGCAAGACCTTCACGCCCGCCAGCAGTCACCGTGATCTGAGCAGGATCCCGGACAACGGCGCGCATTCGCCGCAAATGGTCCGCCCAGGCTTGGCGCAATCCCTCCAACCCCAGGGCAGGCGAATCGGAATCCACCGGTCGGCTCGAGGCGCGCCGTTGTCCGGGATCCTGCTC
>CAYWIN010000114.1:0-6658 GCA_964458365.1 uncultured Propionibacteriaceae bacterium | reverse complement strand
CGAGTGATTGTGTATTCGAGCAGCACGGCGAGCGTCGGGGACGCCGACGCAGCCCTGGCAAATATCGTCTTCTTGCGCGGCTTCGTCACCGCCTTCGGCCACCCACTGTTTACTCTCATGACGGGCATAGGAATCGCGGTCGCGGTACGAACCCACAGCAAAGTTGTTCGGGTGGCTGCGCCGCTGGCGGGCTACTCAGCCGCCGTATTTGGGCACATGCTGTTCAACTCTCAGGTGACGATTTCTAACCAGCAAACCCAACTGATCCTTTACTTCGCTGTGGCGCTGCCACTGGTTTTGGCGGTGGCCACCTTTGCGGTTCGACAAATATTTGTGGAAAGTCGACGTTTGCGAGCCCGCCTCACTGACTACGTTCAACTGGGTTGGCTTCCGGCCAGCGACCCGGAGATCATTTCTCGGGGGCGGCGTCGGTTATGGGCGCTGATGGTTGCGGTTACCGATTCCGGCGCGTCGTTCTTGGCAACGCTTCGGTTGCAGCGTGCACTCACTGAGCTGGCCTATCTGCGGGACGGCCAAGTCCGCGGAATCGTGGACGGTGGCTCCATCGGGCGGGAGCGGGAGCTGGTCGAGTATGCACGCCAGCTGAGAACGGTGGCGATTGCCGATCCCCGCGGAATGAAGCTGACCCTGCCTCGCTGGCGCTCGGCGAAACCGCTATCCTACGGGCGGTCGGATGACCAGGGCTTTGCGAATTACGGCACAGGAAGATTCGCGCCGCAGGGGGATACACCGGTCGGCTCACAATTCTCATCGGCGCGCCCTCAATCGGGCCCGCCAGCGGGCTAGGAGGTAGGCATGGGCGTCGAGCGCTTAGCTGCTTCGCTGACCCGTCTCCAGGATGCTCTGGCAGACGCTCATCTGCCGTTGGATGTGCCCAGTGTCGACGAGAGCCGCGAACTGATCGAAGCTTCTCGTCATCAGATTGAAGACTACGTTCTGCCTCGATTGCGGCGTTTGGATGCTCCTTTGCTGGCCGTCGTCGGAGGGTCGACAGGGGCCGGAAAATCCACCTTGGTGAACTCGCTGGTGGGTCGCGTGGTGAGCGAGGCGGGCGTGATCCGTCCCACCACCCGGTCGTCGGTCTTAGTTCACCACCCAGACGACGCGCGCTGGTTCGAATCGACCCAGATATTGCCGGGATTGGCGCGCAGCGACACTCAGGTCGGAGATCCGCGAGTGCTGCATCTGGTGCCGGAACCGACTATGCCAAGAGGATTGGCGATTCTGGATGCTCCGGACGTCGATTCGGTCGTCGAAGAGAATCGTGTCCTGGCAACCCAGCTTCTTGGAGCAGCGGACTTGTGGCTCTTCGTCACATCCGCGGCCCGCTACGCCGACGCGGTTCCTTGGCAGTATTTGCGTGCGGCAGCCAAACGCAATGCAGTAGTGGCGGTCGTGCTAGACCGCGTGCCCTCTACGGCAATGGGGGAAGTACCGCCTCACCTGGGTCAGATGATGACCCAGCGCGGATTGAGTTCTTCACCGCTGTTTGCCATTCCCGAAACGAACGTGAATACCGCAGGCCTATTGACCGACGCTGCGGTTGCACCGATTCGGGGTTGGTTCTCCGATCTCGCTCAGGACACGGTGCGTCGCAACGAAGTGGTGCTGCAAACGCTGGACGGTGCTATCAGTTCGCTGGCCACCGGCACGCCTGCCCTTGTCGACGCGGTCGAAGACCAGCTGATGGCGATGGCCACCTTGCGTTCCGATGCGGAAAAGTCCTTCGCTGAAGCGGCGCGGTTAGTTGCCGGACAGTCTGTCGACGGAACCCTGATGCGTGGAGAAGTCCTCGCTCGTTGGCAAGACTTTGTGGGCACCGGCGAGTCCTTCCGGGCGATGGAAAAGCGGATCGGGCTATTCCGAGACCGAAGTGCTCATGTTGCCAAGGGCGACCCGAAGAAAGCTCATGAGGTTCAGCTTGCGGTTGCGTCCGGGCTTGAAGTCCTGATTCGTGACGAAGGTGAAGCGGCCACACGGCGTGCAGTCTCTGCCTGGGAAGCCCATCCGGCTGGACGGCAGGTCCTGGCCCATGCAGACGCCTTGGAGCAGGTGTCGACCGATTTCGTGGAGTCATCGACCCGTGTCATTGGAGAGTGGCAGGCCGATGTTTTGGCGTTGGTTAGTGACGAAGGGAAGTCCAAAAAGGCTGCGGCCCGCTATCTTGCGCTAGGCGCGAACGGTGCTGGCGCGGCCGTGATGATCTTGGTGTTCACGCAGGCAGCGGGTTCGGACGGGGCTGATGTGGGGGTCGCCAAGGGTGCGGCCGCCCTGGCTCAGCGGGTCTTGGAAGCCATCTTCGGTGATGATGCGGTGCGCCGAATGGCCGGACAAGCCCAAAAGCAGCTCGATGATCGGGTGGAAAGCTTGATGGCTAGCGAGCTGGCCCGTTTTGAACTGTTGCTTGGGCAAGTCGATATTGATCCCAGCCAGGCGGAGCTGTTGACGGTTGCGGTGAATGCACTGAACTTGGAGCGAGCCCAACCTGATCGCTACGAGCGTGCCGCGGAGTTCACCGCCCCGCAGCCACCGGTGGTGGCGAGCCCGTCTGAGCGGGATGAGGTCGAAACGGAGACCGCCTCCGGCGCGGCCCTCCTCGACACATCAGAAGAGTTTGCGCTGGCCTCTTTGGCGGCCGAAGTGACTGAGCGCAGCCCAGAGGATTTCGCTGAGGCGCCCGCTGTCGCAGAAACGGAAACCGAGGTCGAGCTCGAGCCGCAGTCTGAGGATGTCGTTCCGGAAGAGCCAATGGGTGAGGAGGCGGACGGCGGCGCCTTCGCGCCTCGTGAAAGCCTTGCTCCTCAGAGCCTGACTGAGGCGGCGCCTGATGATTCCCTTGATGCCGTCGCACCGTTGGACGCCGAGGAGGCCGAGGTTCTGGATGCTCCCGTCCGGACCGATCATCCCAAGATTCCGGTGCCGAAGGATTTGGCCGAGCTTGCTGCCGAAGCCGTCCGCCGTCCCGAGTTGTCTGCTGGGACTCCTGCCGAACACGACGGCTCCGAGCCCGACGGTGATGGCGACGTTGAGCCCGACGGTGATGGTGCGAACGTCGCTGAAGTGACGCAAGGAACACCCGCTGAGCAGAGCGGTGAGTCGGCCGGAGAGGCCGTGGCGGCAGACGTCGAACAAGGTCACGGCTCGGAATCTGAGTTTTCGTGGGATGAGGGGTCGGTCTTTGTAGAGCCGACCGAGACATCTGAGCCCGCCGACGTCGTCGAGCCTGCTGAGTCGTCGGACGTCGATGACGCGTCGGCGATTCCCCTCACCGACGCCATCACGCTTCCTGAGCCTCCTCGCCCCTACCTGCCCGAGGAGAGCACCCCGTCGGCGCTTCCGGCACCGCCGATGCCGTCGCTCCCTCCGGCCAACCCGTCCGGAACGGTGCTGCCCGAACCGCCCCAGCCATATCTGGCCGAAAGGGTGATACCCGGTGAACCCGCCGATGAGTTCGTCCCG
This sequence comes from uncultured Propionibacteriaceae bacterium, assembly GCA_964458365.1. GTDB lineage: Bacteria > Actinomycetota > Actinomycetes > Propionibacteriales > Propionibacteriaceae > Propionicimonas. The sequence continues at coordinate 3,178 of CAYWIN010000114.1, read as the reverse complement.
TCCGTAGAGGACCCGGGGTCGTCGTTCCCCTACGGATCGCTGAACCCGCCGCAGAATCCCCCTCAACCGCCCCCGCTGCCGAGTTGGCCACTCCCGCCCATGGCCGAATCACCTCAAATGAATAACGAGGAGTGAACGGGGATGGCAAAAGGTGACAAAGTCGTGGCCCGGGTGGAGGCGCTGAGCCGCGCTGTCAGCGAATGTGATGGTCGCAGTGATCCGCAGGCGGTCGCGCGTGCAGCTCGCGTCGTCGAGCGGATCGGTCAACGTACTGCCCTCAGTGGCGATTACACGGTCGTCGCGTTGGCGGGGTCGACCGGATCCGGAAAGTCCAGCCTGTTCAACGCGCTGACCGGCACCGAGCTGGCCCAGGCCGCTGCGCGCCGTCCCACCACGTCCAAAGCCATGGCGGTGGGCTGGGGCAGCGAGCTTCCCAATGAGCTGCTCGACTGGCTCGACGTCGGCAAACGACATCTCATCGTTTCCCACGACCAACGCCTGAAGCCGCTGGTCTTGCTGGACCTACCCGACCATGACTCGACCGAGGATTCCCACCGGGCGACCGTTGACCGCCTGGTCGAAACTGTCGATGCGCTGATCTGGGTTGTGGACCCGCAGAAGTACGCCGATGCCTCATTGCATGACGGCTACCTGAAACCGTTGGCGGATCATTCCGATGTGATGATGGTGGTGCTCAATCAGGTGGATCGGTTGCCTGCCGACCAGGTGACGGCGTGCCTCGAAGACTTGCGCTCTTTACTTGACCGGGAGGGGCTGCATTCTTCGCCGGTGATGGCGGTCTCGGCTACGCGCGGTGATGGCGTCTATGAACTTCGCGATTCGTTGATGGCGACGGTGGGCCGGAAGAAAGCCATGATGCGTCGCCTCGACCTCGATGTACGCAAGGCCGCCAAGGGGCTTGCCGAAGATCTGGGGCCGAAAGTCCCGGCAAAGATGAACAACAGTCTGCGCGACTTCGTCACCGAAGGATTGGCCGAGGCGGCGGGTGTCCCCGTGGTGGTGGAAGGGGTGCGCGAGGCCTGGCTTCGCCGCGGTGCGATGGCCACCGGGTGGCCGTTGGTGAGTTGGATCTCTCGGCTGCGGCCCGACCCGTTGCGTGGGCTCCAACTCGGGGAAGACGCGGCCCAGAACAATCCAGACGCTGTGAATGCGGACGCCTTGCCGCAGGCCAGCGCCGTCCAGGCGGCGCGGGTGAACCAAGGCCTGCGCAAGCTGGTGAGCCAGGCCTCTCAGGGGATGCCACCTGGATGGGTGCGCGCCATCAATCAAGCTGCACACCGCAACGATCAGCTGCTGGCTGAGGACTTGGATAAGGCGATTGCCGTCACCGACTTGAAGGTGAACAAAGGCGCCTGGTGGTGGCTGCTGATGACAGTGTTGCAGTGGATGATGATTGCGGCCGTTGTTGGTGGGCTGGTCTGGTGGCTGGCGGGACCAGCGCTGGCCGGTAGCGGGGTCGCAGGGGCGGTCGCTTCGTGGCTCGGAGTCCCTGCTGGAGCGTGGATCGCCGTCGGTGGCCTACTGGTCGGTCTGTTGCTTTCGGTGCTTGGACGGGTTTTCGTTCGGGCGGGGGCGGAGTCGCGGGCTGATCGCGCTGAAAAGGAGCTCTTGGCCGCGGTTGATGCGGTCGCCGCTGAGCGGGTTTTTGATCCGGTGCAAAGCGAGCTTGATCGTTACCACCGCGCCCGTGAAGCCATCCGCGCCGCTCAGCAACGCTAGGGCCGTCCACAGCCAGTATCGGATATCCACACTGCCACCCGATGGTGACCGTCTTCGCTCCGTCTTGCTCAGAATCTCTGAGGGCATAGACGAGAGGAGCACAGCATGGAAGCAACGGTATGGATCACCGGAAATGTGGGCTCAGATGTGGAGTTCCGCACCTTTGGCGACCAGATCCCGTCGGCAAGTTTGCGAGTGGCGAGCACCCCGCGGCTGCGACGCGGCGGCGAGTGGGTGGACGGGAACACCACCTGGCTCACCGTCACCTGTACCCGGGCCTTGGCCGAAAACCTTCGAGACTCCATTTCGCGCGGAGACGCTGTGGTGGTGGTCGGAAAGCTGCGGACCAGCCGCTGGGAGGATCCACATCGGGGGCCTCAGGAGCGGCTCAGTATCGATGCGATCTCGATCGGTCACGACTTAAGCCGTGGCGTTGCCCAGTTTCGACGTCATCCGCGCAAGATCGCAGGTGAGCCGGCTCCGGTGGCTGAACTCATTCACCCGACAGATTCCGAGGCTCGTGACGGTGCCGCCGCGAGCGAACAGGAGCCGCCCGCGGCCTGAGGATCAGTCGCGAGTGAGTTTGCGGTGGGCGGTGCGGTGTGGTCGAGCAAGGTCGACGCCGAGGCGGGAGACTTTGTTCTCCTCGTAGTCGGCAAAGTTGCCTTCGAACCAAAACCAGTTGGCCTCGTCTTCGTCGGTGCCTTCCCAGGCCAAAATGTGGGTGGCCACGCGGTCGAGGAACCAGCGATCGTGGGAGATCACCACGGCACAACCGGGGAACTCCAAGAGCGCGTCTTCCAAGGACTGCAAGGTTTCGACGTCAAGGTCATTTGTCGGTTCGTCCAGCAGCAGGACGTTCCCGCCCATTTTCAAGGTCAGCGCCAGGTTCAGCCGGTTCCGTTCACCGCCAGAAAGCACTCCGGCCAGCTTCTGCTGGTCGGGGCCTTTGAAGCCGAACGAAGCCACATAGGCTCGCGATGGCATCTCGAAGTTCGCGACCTTGATATGGTCCAGGCCATCAGAGATGACTTCCCACACATTCTTGCTCGCGTCGATGCCGGATCGATTCTGGTCAACGTAGGAGAAGGACACCGTCGACCCGACGTTCAACGCGCCGGAGTCAGGCTGTTCTTGCCCGATGATCATTTTGAACAAGGTGGTCTTTCCGACACCGTTCGGGCCGATCACGCCGACGATTCCGGCCCGCGGCAAGGTGAAGCTCAGATCATCAATCAGGATTCGGTCACCGAAACCCTTCGTGACATGGTCAGCGTCGAGCACATCCGAGCCCAGGCGCGGGCCCGGCGGGATGTTGATCTCAGCGAGATCGACGCTGCGATTGCGCTCAGCCTCAGCGGCGAGTTCCTCGTACCGGGCCAGCCGGGCCTTGTTCTTGGCCTGGCGTGCCTTCGGGTTGGCGCGCACCCACTCCAGC
>CAYWIN010000113.1:5504-6713 GCA_964458365.1 uncultured Propionibacteriaceae bacterium | reverse complement strand
ATTTGGCCGGGCGAAGTTTGCCCGGCCAAATGGGTCGAGGGCGCCGCAACACTGATCCCCACGATCAATCTGGTCGGAGCGATCTGAGCCATCTCGCTGGACTTGGCACCCGGGGATGCTCCCGGGCCGCCAAGTCGCTAGCTTTGTGGCCATGAAGCGCTCATTCCTGGCAGCTCTGGTCGTCCTGATCGTTGCCGCTATCGGCCTTCTCGGCTTCGAGACGGCCCGATTCGTTGCGGTAAGTCCCGCACCGGCAGCCGAAGCGGTCTCCAAACCGCTCACCCCAGTTGAGGTCAACCCGGCCTGGATTAAGCAAGGCAAGCCTTCTTTCGCCCAAGTTGAGATCTATTCCACCCCGGACGGTCGGACCAGTAGCGGCCTGTGGTCCTGTACCGGACCCACCACTTTCGAATGGCAGTTCGCCGTTGATGAGACGGTCTACGTCCTCGAAGGCGAAGTAGAGATCACCTACCAGGGCCACCAGTTCACACTTCGCCCCGGTGACACGGCAACCTTCCACGGCGGGACGAGCGCCGTGTGGAAGGTGTCGAAGTACCTGAAGAAGTCCTACGCCCTCCACAACCCTGGCCCGTTGGGGCGTCTGTGGCGGATGGTCTTCCCCGCCAGCTGATTCCACACAGTGTGAATCGGCCAGTGATCTGACGGGCAATGATGAGTAAGACGATCCCCGTTTGCTGACCACCAACCTAAGATCGTGTTCATCAACCGCCATTGACACAGATCGGTCCGATGACTGACTCCACCAGCCTTGCCTTCCCCCGCCGCACCCTGATACTCGGCACTGCCGCAGTGCCCCTGCTGGCGGCCTGTTCGCCGCTGGGCGCCGCTTCCGGGTCTTCTCCCAGCCCCGCACCATCCCAAAGCGGTGCCACCGGTCCCGCCTCCACGATCCGCGGCACCCTTGCCTCGAAGGCAATCGGCGGCAATCGGAAATGGATCATCTACTACCCGCCAGGCTCAAAACCAGGAGACCCGCTGCCGGTCGCGATCATGATGCACGGCCTGGGTGACGGGCTGGGTAACGTCGAAAACAAGGTCTACCAACTCGCCCTGGCCGATCTTGTCAGCCGGGGCCGGGACACCCACAGCGTGATCCGGGTTACGGGCGAGGCCCTGATGGACCATTTCCTCAACGACAACACCTCGCCGGAACTGTTTTCCTTTCACACGGTCCGGCACGGCAGGGAC
>CAYWIN010000113.1:0-5494 GCA_964458365.1 uncultured Propionibacteriaceae bacterium | reverse complement strand
CTTGTCAGCACCGGAGCGCCCGGCTTCGCCGTGGCTGCCATCGAAGGCGGCAGCTACTTTTGGCAAAAGTCTGGCAAACGGGACGGCGGCGCACTGATTGCCTCGGAGTTCCTCGGGCTCTTGGCTGGTCGTGGCCTGGACACCACGCGCCTGGCACTGTCGGGATGGTCCATGGGCGGCTGGGGCGCGCTCGAATTGGCATCAGGCCGCCTTCAGGGCAAACTGCGCGCGATTGCCCCGCTGAGCACCCCCTGCTATCCCAGCTGGGGTGCGGTTCCCGACAAAACCTGGATGACCAAAGCGGCGTTCACCCAAAACAACTTCTACAGCCGCACCGCTCAACTGGCCGGACTGCCGATCTATCTAGCCTGCGGCAAACAGGACGACTTCTTCCCGGGCAATGTGGCCTTTGCCGCCAAGCTCAAAAAGACGCCCGGAGTGACGAACCTGACCACAAGTTTCCGGCCCGGCGGCCACAACCAGGATTACTGGTTGTCACAGACGTCAAACGTCATCAACTTTCTTGGGCCGTGGCTCACTCGATGACCTAGGCTGGGGCAAATACCAGGAGGTTCCATGCCGAGTCGTGCTTTCGTCGCTATCACGGTCCTTCTGGCGATGGGCCTGGCTGGTTGCGCCGGGTCCCCCAGTCCGAACAACCGTCCCGACCTCACATCTCCCCTGCCGAGCATGGGGAACCTCGATCCGGCCACCGCCACACCCATCGCATTGGATTCGGCACGGATGGCCGCGATCACAGCCGACCTTGCCTCGCGCGGCATCAAGGATGCGTTCACCGTCATCAGTTCCGAAGCCGTGACCTGGCCGGACGGTGCCTTGGGTTGCCCCAAACCAGGCATGGTCTACCCGCAGGTACTCACCCCGGGTATCAAAGTCGTGGTTGCCGTTGGCAACAGCCGCTACGACTACCACTTCGGCGGCGGGACGACCCCGATCTTGTGCGAAAAGTAGCCTTCCGCCTTAGTCAGCGAGATGGGTATTTGGTTCGTTCTCACGCAACTTCTTGTGCACCGACGTCAGAGCCCGATACTCAGCGTCATCAAGTTTGAATGGGTTCTTTCCGTTGGTGGTCATCCACTCAGCGACCGACGTCGGCAGCGGCAACGGCACAGCCTTGAAAAGATCGGTCACCATGACCGGCAACAGCCACCGGTTGGAGTCCGCGCGTTGCGCGGGACCAACGACCAGTGCGCGGCCGTTCAATCCCGCATCGGTCAGGAAGAGGACCTCGTCGAGTTGGCCCAGTTCGTCCGGTTCGCAGTCGATGGACAGCCCGACGGCCACCTCTCCTGATTCCTCCAGCATGGTGGCCAGGGTTTGGGGATCGTTGGGCCCCAGGCGCACGGCCCACCGAGTATTCGGCGTCTCTTGAGAACGGATCGCCCGAATGACGCCTTCGGCGTCGATGTGATGCGACTGACGCCAGCGCACCAACACGCGGCGCATATTGCGGCGGGTTTTCGTTCCGGCGTTCGTCCGCGCAAAGTACCAACTCAGGACACTACCTGCGTAGTCGATGACCGCCACTGGACGAGCCGAACGAATCCGGTCCAGTGCTTCACGCAGCCCCATGCCAGAGTCCATCAGGATGGCCAGGGCCGCCGACGGCGCCCGATTCACTCCCATGTGACAGTGGACGAGGACTTTTGCGTCGGGGTCGTCCGCCAATGCATCGTGCACCCACACAACAAGCTCTTCGAACCATTCCGGCTCGATGAGCTGCCCCGCGTCAGCGACGCGATGGTGCAGGTAGGTGATCTGAGGTTCCCATCCTCGGACCATGATCTCGTCGCTCCACTCGGTGCGCAGATCGACGATGTGCGTGATGCCAGCGCTGACCAGTTCCTGCAGTTGCTCCCGCGCTTGACGAAAATTTGACGACAGGTCGCCACCGAGGGCGACCCGATCGGTCAAGAAAACGGCGTTGGCGCGTTCGAGCAAAGGCAGATCTGCAGCGACTCCCTCTGGCAACTCCGTACCCGTGCTCACAAGGCAATGATGCCCTGTCTGGAGCCCGTTGGCCTCCCCATCGTCGAAAACCGGGACGCGGCGTCACCTGAGACCGTTTTTTCGGTAAACAAGTTGACAAAAGAAGGGCTCTTTCTTCGCGATACCACACCACATACCGAAGAAATCTGGCGTGAAGGTCACCCTAATAGGTGACGCCCGTTACGGGGACATTTATTCACATTCAAATGGGCCGTTCACATTCAACCCACGTCGCTGCATCCGCCACTCATCCCATGCGCTCCAAGTTCTTCAGCTGCACCGCCGAACGTGGCGTCCCACACCCGCGCCAATCCCACGCAGCCTTGCGCCGATTTAGGCGGCGACATCGGCAAGGCCGGCCGCAGGCTCACCTGCCCTTACCCTCGCCGAGGCGGGACGATCCGACGAACGCTCGACGTGTGGTCGCCGGTGGCCGTGCCCCTCGTCGGCCCCATCACGACCTGTTCGACAGCCAGCAATGTGCATCGCTGAGCTTGCCTCCAGCCGGCGGCCAGGAAGGCCGTCACAGGTGCGTTCCCTGGCGGGCAAGATTGCCACCCCACAAGGCGTGGCAGCAACAACGAGGAGGAGCTATCTTGGAGTAGTCAGCAAGGGGTTACGCAGCTGGACTATGAAGCTGTTGGCCATTGGGGGATGGACCGGCACGCTCCAGAGGCGCCTTTCTGGCAACAGGGGAAGCTGTGTGGAACACACGTGCATCGGGCGGGGGCAGCGGTGCCTGAGTCTTCACGAAATGCGTTCGTGAAGCAGTGACCACAGCGCAAACCTGTGATCGACCGACTGCCGGCGTCAGACGCCGAGTAGCGCGGGTGCGAGGCGGCCGTTCGGCAGGGGTGTCGACCGGCCGCCTCGATTGCGGCGGCCCTCCATCTCCTGGCTCTAGGACCAGCCGATTTCGCCAAGCTCATTCACACATCAAAGGTTTTTGTTCCCCTAATGGGGGACAAAAAGAGCCTTTTTTCCACAAAATGAGCTAAATGCAGCAAAAACTCTCGCAGCCCACTTATTGGGGAGCTAGCATCTAAACACAGATGTTCAAGGAGGGGAACATGCGATCGTACGCCGAATTGCACGTACACATCGAAGGCGCGCTTGAGCCGGAGATGGTGCTTGAACTGGCAAAGAAGAACAAGGTCGAGCTGCCGTACAAAGACGTGGCTCAACTCAAGAGCAAGCTCACATACGAGTCCTTGCAGGACTACCTAGATCTCTACCACGGCAACATGGCCGTTCTGGTGACCGAAGAAGACTTCGCGCAGGCCACCCGCGCCTACCTCACCAAGGCGAAGGCTGCTGGGGTCGTCCACAGCGAAGTGAGCTTTGAGCTGCAAGATCACCTGGCACGTGGCATCTCTGCCCAAACCGTGATGGACGGCATCAATTCCGTGCTGAGCAAGTCCGAAGATGAGTTCGGGATCAGCACAGGCCTCGTGCTCAGTGTTGAGCAGGGCTCCTCACCGGAGGACGCTCAAGCCGCATACACCGCAGCAATCGAGGCCGGGGCCGAGTTCGATTCGGTCGGAATCTGCATCACCAAGGGCGACGTCGACATTGCGCCACTGGTCCCGCTCTTCGGCAAGGCCCGGGCAGATGGACTGCACACCGTGGCAAATGTGATCGCCGGCGCTGGCCCAGAACTGGTCTGGGACTGCCTGCACAAGCTTCGGGTTGGCCGAATCGGCGTCTGCGCCGTCCTCGACCGGTCCTTGATGTACTACCTGGCCGATTACAGCATTCCGCTGACGATCAGTCCGCTCGCCAATCAGGCGCTTCATTCTGGCGGGTCGAGCGAGATCACCTTGCCCATGCTGCTCGATGAAGGTGTCGTGGTGAGTATCGTCTCCGGTTCGCCGGCCTATTTTGGCGGCTACCTGGACGCCAATCTTGCGGCGGCAACGCAGCAATTCGACCTCGGCGAATCACAGCTGGACATCCTGGCACGCAACAGCATCGTCGGATCGTTCCTCAGTGAGGCGAAGAAGCTCGAATTGGTGGGCCAACCGGCCTAGATCCGAACCCAAGCGTGGGATCGCCTGCGTCTCTCCTACCGTCTTTCCCAGACAGTATCCGCAGGCGATCCTGCTGTGCTTCGAGTCGCTGACTAGGGTTTTTTCGCCATTACCGGCGCGTCGTCTCGAAAGCAGAGAGACAATCGACATCATGCGCCGCATCACTGGGACCTCACACCTTGAGTGCAACATCTGCCACAAGGTCCACCGGAACGTGGCCAACATATTGGGCCCGAAAGCACCCGATGCTTGGGCCGCAGCGAGCCCCGGAGAGCGCCTCGAAGCCGAACTCACCCCGGACATTTGCCTTCTCCCCCACAACGGCCGAATCCGTCATTTCCTTCGGGGCCATCTGCAGCTTCGCGTCGACGATCACGACTTCGGGGACTTCATTTGGTCGGTCTGGGTCGAACTCGACGAAGCTTCCATGATGGTGGTGGCTCGAACCTGGTCCGACCCGAACCGTGCGTCCATCCCAGCTCTCTATGGGCACCTGGCCACGGAGCTTCCCTACGAACAGCCCACCAGCGGACTGCTCGTGGCGGTTCACACGCGCGCGCCCGGTGAAGCCCCTGAACTCATTCTCGACCCCCACACCAAACACTGCCTCACCGAGGAACAGGCCGGCGGGATTGCCGTGCATCGCGCAGTGGAGTTGGCAGGTAGACTTAAGCGCTAAGCCCATGAGTGATTTCTTTCAGATCTTCCAACCCGGTTTGCGCCACCAACAGGAGCAGCGCGATCTGGAGAAGATCCTTGTCGTCGACGAGGACGCTGGCGGCACTGGACCTAAAACCCACAACTTGGAATCTGGTGAGGTCACGATCCGGATGCCGAAGCGGGCACCAGCCCCGAAGCCTGCCAGCAAACAGCCTCGAGCCACGAAACCCGACAAGCCCAGCAAATCCGAAGATCAGGAACAGGACGACTAGGCTTCCAAAGCCTTCACGTCGGCGCCAAACCGCTCCGCCAATGCTGCTTCGGTCAGCTCGCGACCCATGGCGATCAACTCCTCAGCACGGTGAAAATCCATCACTTTCGCTGCGTCCCCCGGCACGGTCACCAGCACGTCGGGAGGAAGCGCAGCGAGCCGGAACCGAGTAATCAACGCACTCATCGTGTCCAAGCTCATACTGGCCACATTCGAGATGCTCACCCCCGGCGGCAACGGTTCGAATGCGGAGGGCTGTGAACTGTTGCTGTCGTCACGACCAAATTTGGCCAAGATTGACGCAACGAAGTCGTTCTCCCAGACCCCTGCCGCTCCCTTAATGAACCGATCCACCCACTCGTTCGCCGGACGCTGCTCGGCAGACTCTCTCGCTGGAGAGAACACCTCGCTGTGATCCTTCGGACCGGAAAGGCTGATGGCCATCGTGAAATCGGCACCGCTGCCGATGACCGGCTCCATGGGAACCGGATTCATCACGCCACCATCGACGAGCAGCCTTCCG